>CANRHF010000045.1 GCA_947630345.1 uncultured Oscillospiraceae bacterium
TGGCGGAGTTGACCACCAGGATATACACCACCACCAGCTTCGCCACCCCGGCCAGGAGCATATTGATCACCGGCAGATGGGCATAGCCGTGGGCCTGCATGACGGTGTTGGTCAGCTGGACCACGGCGTAAAAGAACACCGCCAGGCCCAAAACGCTCATGAGCTGGGCCGCCAGCTCCAAATTTTCCCCGGAGTAGCTGCCCAGCAGGGCCATGATGGGCTTTGCCAGCAGGCACAGCCCCACGGCGCAGGGCAGGCTGATCAGCCCGGTGATTCGGGCGGCGGACTCCTCCGTGGCCCGGAGGGCCTTGTCGTCCAGAAGGGTCAGGTGGGTGGTGATGGCGGGGATCACGCTCACCGTGATGGGCACAATGAAGGCGCAGGGCAGGTTGAACACCGTCTGGGTCATGTTGTACACGCCCTTCATGGTGTCCGCCGTCCCCTGGGCCAGGCCGCCGGCGGTGAGAAGCTGGTTCATATAGAGGTTGGTTTCCAGCACCGTGAGCACCTGGAGCCCGGCGGAGCCAATGGTAATGGGCACCGCGATGACCATCAGCTCCTTGGTGGCGGCGGCGAAGGTGCCGGGGGAATCCTCCGACTGGGGCAGGGAGCCGTAGACCTTGTGGAAGCAGTGGGCCAGATAGAAGGTGGACACCAGGCAGCTCACCGTCACCCCCAGGATGCCGCCGGCGGCGGCCAGGGACACGCTGGAGGTCAGGCGCATCAGCAGGAAGGCCGCGGCCAGACCCACCACCAGCTTGACCACCGCCTCCAGCACCTGGCTGACGGAGGTGGGGAGCATATTGCCCAGGCCCTGGGTGAAGCCCCGGTAGGCGGACATCAGACACATGAGGAAGGCGCAGGGCCCCAGGCAGGCGATGGCGGCCCAGGCGTCGGGCTGATGCTCAAATTCCGCCAGTTGGCGGCAGAACAGGATCATCAGGCCGCTTCCCACCAGACCCACGCCCATGAAAATGTTTCGAGAGGTGGTGTATACCTGCCGGGTCTGGTTGAATTTTTTCAGACTGCTGGTCTGGCTGACCATCCGGCTCATGGCCACCGGCAACCCCGCCGTGGCGATGAGCAGCAGCACGGTATAGATATCGTAGGCGGTATAGAAGTAGCTGTATCCCATATCGCCCACGATCATTTTCAGCGGGATCTTGTAAAGAGCGCCCACCACCTTGACGATGGCGGTGGCCGCCGCCAGCAATGCCGCGCCGTGGAGGAAGGTTTGCTTTTTCGCGCTTTGGGACATAGGGGCCTCCTTAGGATTCCTCCCGGGGGAAGAGCCGGGGGATGGTGTATTCTGTCAGCTCCCGGACGATGGCCGGAAGATCCATCGTGGGAAACCTGCCGTTCTGGTAGAGGATCTTTCCCCGCACCATGGTCATGGCCACGTCCCCGCCCTTGGCGGAGAACACCAGACCGCTCAGCACATTGTGGCAGGGGATCAGGTGAGGGGCGGAGAAATCCACCAGGATCAGATCCGCGTCCATGCCGGTTTTCAGCATCCCGCACTCCTGGGTCCGGCCCTGGGCCCGGGCGCCGCAGACAGTGGCCATCATCAGGGCCGCGGAGGAAGGGAAGGCGGCGGCGTCCCCAACCGCCCGGCGGGCGGAGACAGCGACAGCGCGCATGGCCTCGAACAGATCCAGATTCCCGGCTTCCGCCGCGCCGCCGGAGCCCAGGGCCACGTTCATGCCCGCCCGCACGCAGGCGGTCACGTCCACGGGGCCCATCCCCGCCTTTCCGGCCTCCAAGGGCAGGGCCACGGCGGAGGCCCGGCGCTTGCCCAGCAGGGCCCGTTCCTCCTCCGTCAGATACCCGCACCCGGCGGCGGTAACGCCCACCCGGAACAGCCCGTGGCAGTCCAGCAGCTGGGCTGGGGAAAGCCCAGTGCGTTCTAAGCAGGAGGGCCCTTCTTCGGGGGTCTGCTCCAGGTGGAGCTGGAAGCCCAGGCCCTTTTCGGCGGCGTAGCCGGAAAGGGACTCCCAAAGGGGATAGTTGGAGGTGTACTCGGCAAAGATGCCCCCGTCCACCCGGATCCGGCCCCGGTCAAAGCCGTGCCAGGTCTCCGCCACCTGCCGGAAGTAGCGGCACTGGGGGTCGGTCTCAAAGTCAAAGGGCTCGCTTTCATCCTCGAACCGGTAGGCGGACAGGGCCAAATTGGCCTTGATCCCCGCCTCCTTCACCGCCTGGGCGGTGGCCTCGGGGTAGTAGTACAGATCGGAGACGGAGGTCACCCCGAAGCGCAGGCATTCGGCGATGCCCAGCAACGCGGAGGCCTTGGCGGCCCGGCTGTCCAGCTTGGCCTCCCGCCCCAAAATAGTCTCCAGGGCCTCCCGGTTGGAAGCGTCGTCCACCAGACCCCGCAGGGCCGTGGCGGCCAGATGGGTGTGGCAGTTGATGAGTCCGGGCAGGACCACCATGCCCGCCCCGTCCACAATGGTCTCGGGATGCTCGGCCGGGGGCCGCTTGGCGAGGTAGGATATTTTCTCCTCGGTCACGCCCAGGTAGCCGCCGAAAAGCACTTCCATGCCCTCGTTCATGGTGACGATGGTGGCATTGGCAATCAGCGTGTCCAATCAAAGGCCTCCTTCCATGCAGGAAAACAGCTCCTCCTTTTGGCGCAGCACCTTGTCCAGGGAGGAGAGGTATTGTTCCGGGTATTTGGGGTTGGGGAACCGTTTCAGCGCCCCGCCGGGCAGGGGGACCTTGCTCATGGCCCCGCCGCCCAGGGAGACGATGGGGTGCAGCTCCTCCATCATGCAGATGTTGTAGCGGCACACCCCGCCGGGCAGGGTCCAGCCCACGTTTTCAAAGCTGCCGGACATGTATTTCTGCCGGTACAGGTAGTAGGGCCGGTAGCCCAGCTGGGACAGGGTCTGGCCGGCGTGGCGGACCATCTGCCCCACCGCCTGGGCGTCGGGCCGGGGCCGGTCCTGGCTGAACAGGTCGGCGCCCTTTTTCAGGGCCAGGGTGTGGACGGTGATGTTGGCGGGCATAAGTGCCATCACCTGGTCCAGGGAGGACTGGAAGCCCGCCGGCGTGTCCGTGGGCAGCCCGGCGATGAGATCCATATTGATCAGCTGAAAGCCCGCCTCCCGGGCCTGGGCCACCGCCCGGAGAATGTCCGCCCCCCGATGGGGCCGGCCGGAGGCGGCCAGCACGGAATCGACCATGCTCTGGGGGTTGACGCTGATCCGGTCCGCCCCATAGGCCCGCAGCACTGCCAGGCGCGCCGGGTCAATGGTGTCGGGACGGCCCGCCTCTACCGTAAATTCCAGGCAGTCCGTCAGGTCCAGATGGGCCCGGATGCTTTCCAGAAGCCGCCGGAGCTGGTCCGGGGAGAGGGTGGTGGGGGTGCCGCCCCCTATGTAAAGGGTACGGACCTTCCGGTGAAAAATACCCATCAATTTTCCCGTGATCTCCAGCTCCCGGAGCAGGGCGTCCAGGTAGGGCTCCATCATTTCTGTTCGGGAACCGATCCCCCGGCTGACAAAGCTGCAATAGGCGCAGCGGGTGGGGCAGAAGGGAATGCCGATGTACACCGACACATCCTCCCGCCCCAGGAGCCGGGCGGTTTCCAGGGTGGCCTGGGAGCATTCCAGGGCCAGGGCGGCCCGGGCGGGGGTGACAAAAAGATCCCGCTCCATGGTTTTTTGGGCATCCAACCGGGTCTGGCCGGCTAGGAGCATGGCGGTGGAGAGCTTGGTGGGCCGCACGCCCGCCAGGGCACCCCAAGGGGGCGGCTCCGGCAAAAAGGGCAGGGCCGCCAGATAGTAGGTCTGCTGGAGCAGCCGGCGGCGGCCCCGGGTCGTCTCCCGGTCTGCCCGCATCCGCCGGCGGCACCGGTGGGTCACCCCGTCCAGGGTGACGGCGGTGGAGACGGTGAGCCAGGTCTTCCCCCGGGAGAGGGCGGAAACCGCCCCGTCCCCGGAAAAGGGCGCCTCTACCGGCTCCAAGGGCCGGTCGGGAAACAGGGACAGCTGCAGCTGTTCCACACAGTAGCGGTCATTGTGGCCGCGCAGATAGAGCTTCATGGGATCCGGCTGAGGTAGGGGTTGAACCGCCGCTCCTCCTCCAAGGTGGTGGCGGGGCCGTGGCCGGGGTATACAGGACAGTCCCCGGGAAGCCCCGCCAGCCGGGCCAGGGAGTTGATCAGCTGGTACCGGCTGCCCCCGGGCAGATCGGTCCTGCCGCAGGAGCCGGCGAACAGGGTGTCCCCGGAGATCAGACCCTCGGGGAACAGCAGGCACACCGAGCCCCGGGTGTGGCCCGGGGTGTGGAGGACCCGGAAGGTCATGTCCGCCAGGGTCAGAGTCTGGTTGTCGGAAAATTCATCGGTATAGGTCAGCGGCCCGGCGGTGAGGGCCTTGGGCAGGGTCAGATCCTCGGGATGGAGGAACACCCGGCAGCCGGTGGCGTCCACCAGCGCCCCCACGCCGCCCACATGGTCAAAATGGCCGTGGGTCAGCAAAATCGCCTCCAGGAACAGCCCCCGCCGCTCCAGGGCGGCAAGCACCGCCTCCGGCTGGAAGCCGGGGTCCACCACCAGGCACTTTTGCCCCTGGTGGATTAGATAGCAGTTGGTGAAAAAACGGTTTTCACCCAAAGTCAGCGTTTCAATGGTCATATTCTCTCCTTATGAATGCCTGGGCGTCAACATCAGCTGATCGGTGTCCAGGATCAGGGTCACGGGGCCGTCGTTGACGGAGGAAACCTGCATATCCGCCCCAAATTCCCCGTGCTCCGGGGGATAGCCCAGCTGGGCGCAGAGGGCTAAAAACCGCTCATATAGCCTATTTCCCAGCTCCGGCCCGGCGGCGCCGGTGAAGCTGGGCCGGCGGCCCTTCCGGCAGCTGCCGTAGAGGGTAAACTGGCTCACCACCAGTAGCCTCCCGCCTACCTGGCTTAGATCCAGGTTCATTTTCCCAGCCTCGTCGGAAAACACCCGCAGGCCCACGATTTTTTCCGCCAAAAAGCGGCATTCTTCCTCCGTATCCGCCGGGCCGACTCCGAGCAGGATCAGAAAGCCCTTTTCGATGGCCCCCACGGTCTTCCCGCCGATGGCGACGGAGGCGGAGGACACTCTGGTAACGACCGCGCGCATGGCCGCCTCCTAATTCTGCCCCCGGCGGGAGCTGATCACGTCGGGAATGCTCATCAGCCGGTTGCGCACCGCCACCAGCTCCTCCACGTTTTTCACCTCGAAGCGGACGGTGAACACGCTGCGGCCTCCGGGCAGATCCTTGCCGTTGAGCTCCTTTACCCGCAGCCGGGCGGTGGTCATGGCCGTGGCCACGTCCAGCAGCAGCCCGTCCCGGGTGACGCATTCCAGCTCCAGGGTGGTGTCGAAGGGCTGCTCCTCCTGGTTGGCCCAGCGGACCCGCACCCAGCGGCCCGCCTGCCGGGGATCGTCCCGGTTCAGGGCGTTGGGGCAGTCCGTGCGGTGGATGGACACGCCGTAGCCCTTGGTGATGAAGCCCACGATGGGGTCCCCGGGCACGGGGGTGCAGCACTTGGAGAATTTGATCATGCAGGAGTCGATATCCTCCACAATGACCCCGTTCACCGCGTGGCGGCTCTTGGCCGCCTCCGGGGTGATCCGCAGAGGCATGGCCGGGTTTTTGTCCGGCGCGGGCTTGGTGGCCCGGTTGATATCCTCCCGGATCCGACCCACCGCCTTGGCGGCGGTGAGGCCGCCGTAGCCGATGGCGGCGTACATATCGTCCCAGGTGTCGAAGGCCATTTTTTTCAGCAGCGCGGCGGACAGCTCCTCGTCGGCCAGGGCGGACAGGGGCAGGCCCAGGCGCTTCATCTCCGACTCGAAGCTGGCCTTGCCGTGGACGATGTTCTCCTCCCGGCGCTCCTTTTTGAACCACTGCTTGATCTTGGTCCGGGCCTGGTTGCTCTTGCAGATGTTCAGCCAGTCCCGGCTGGGGCCCTTGGCGGACTTGGAGGTGAGGACCTCCACAATGTCGCCGTTTTGCAGCTTGGTGTCGATGTTGGCGATCCGGTTGTTCACCTTGGCCCCCACCATGGCGTTGCCCACCCCGGAGTGGATGGCGTAGGCAAAGTCGATGGGGGTGGACCCGGCGGGCAGGCTGACGATCTTGCCCCGGGGGGTGAAGACGAAGACCTCGTCGTCAAACATATCGATTTTTAAGGAGTTAACATAATCTTCCGCGTCGGTGTCCTGCTGGCTTTCCAGCAGCCGGCGGACCCACTCAAAGTCCTTTTCCGTGCCGCCGCCGGAGCCCTGCTTGTACTTCCAGTGGGCGGCGATGCCGTACTCGGCGGTCTCGTGCATCTCCCAGGTGCGGATCTGCACCTCGAAGGGGATGCCCTGGGAGCCGATGACGGTGGTGTGGAGGCTCTGGTACATATTGGGCTTGGGGGTGGAGATGTAGTCCTTGAACCGCCCGGGCACCAGATTGAACAGGTCGTGGATGTGGCCCAGGACGTTGTAGCAGTTGGGGATGGTGTCCACGATCACCCGGAAGGCGTACAGGTCGTACAGCTCGTCGATGATCTTGCCCTGGGCCTGCATTTTCCGGTAGATGGAGTAGACGTGCTTGATCCGGCCGTAGGTGGTGTTCCGGATGCCCATGGTGGACAGGCGGGTGGTGATTTTCTCCTGGATGGCGTTCATGAAGGCCTGATCCTGCTCCTTCCGGGCGTTGAGGAAGGTCATGATCTGGTTGTAGGCCTCCGGCTCTAAGTACCGCAGGGCGATGTCCTCCAGCTCCCACTTGATCTTCTGCATGCCCAGCCGGTGAGCCAGGGGGGCGTAGATGTCCATGGTCTCCCGGCATTTGAGGATCTGCTTTTCCGGGGTCTGGTACTGCATGGTCCGCATATTGTGGAGCCGGTCGGCGATTTTGATCAGCACCACCCGGATGTCCTTGGACATGGCCATGAACATCTTCCGCAGGTTCTCCATCTGGGCCTGCTCAGTGCTGGAAAAATTGGCCCGGGTCAGCTTGGTGACCCCCTCCACCAGCTCGGCGGCGGTGGGGCCGAAGAGGGTCTCGATGTCCCCGTGGGAGGCGTCGGTGTCCTCGATGCAGTCGTGGAGCAGGGCCCCCAGGATGGCGTCGGTGTCCAGGCCCATTTCCGCCACGATCTCCGCCACCGCCAGGGGGTGGATGATGTAGGGGGACCCGTCCTTCCGCTTCTGATTCTTGTGCTTCTCCTGGGCGTATTCCACCGCTTTGTTGATCAGCTCCATATCGGCGTTGGGCATATACTTGCAGATGGCGTCGCACATGGAGGCGTAGTGTTCGGCAAAGGTTTCCATGGTATCAGCTCTCTTTCGCTTGAAGCAGAGCCCGCATGGTCTGGCTCTGACTCAGATCGGCCTTCTGCTCCCGGGGGATCAGCCGGATGGTGATGGTTTTGTGAAGCCGCTGGGACTGTAAAAGACCCACGTCGGCGAAAATATCCAGGCAGGTGAGCATCTGCTCCAAACTCAGGGGCCTACCCGCCCACCGGACGATCCGGCGGCACAGGCACATGGGCGAGTCCTGAATGGGACCGGGGATGCTGGACAGATACCGCCACACAAAGGCCAGGGTGGACCGATCCGGCAGCAGCGCCGCCGCGCCAGCCGGGTCCAGCCGGCCCGCCCGAAGCTGCCGGTAACCGGCGATGCTGTCGGAGCAGGGGGCCTTGCAGGCGGGGCGGATGTCCGTGATGTTCAGCAGCACTGTGCGCTCCCCCCGGTAGTCGTTAATCTGGGGTGTGAAAGCGACGTCCACCGCGTCCCCCTGCGCCAGTCCCTGGGCCTCCCGGCCGGGAGAGAAATAGATGGCGTTGAAGCCCTGGCGGCCTGCCCGGAGCCGCAGCCGCAGGTGTTTGCCGCCGCCCACGGGGATCAGCCGTTCCAAAACGGCGCCGATCAGCATCAGCTCCGGCTTGGGGCAGCCGCCGCCGCAGGGCTCCAGCTGGGCCAGGGCCTGGATGCCGCTTTCGGTCAGCAGCTCGGGCGGAACGGCGCAGTCGATCTCCAGGGTGGTGCGGGGCACCTCCCCGGCGTAAAACTGCCGGGCCAGGGCGCTGACCTCCCGGCGGAAGTCCGGAATGTTCTGCCGGCTGATGGTGAATCCCGCCGCCAGCTCATGGCCTCCGTAGCTTTCCAGCAGGGGGGCCAGGGCGGTGAGAGAGGAGAACAGATTAAAGCCGCCGTAGCTGCGGGAGCTGGCCTTGCCATGTTCCCCGTCCAGACAGATGAGGAAGGTGGGGCAGGCGTACTCCTCGGCGATCCGGCTGGCCACGATGCCCACCACCCCCTGGTGCCAGGCCTCGTTTGCCAGGACAATGGCCTCCGCGGTCTGGGAGAGCATCTCCACCGCCTGACGGTAGATTTCCGACTCCACCGCCTGGCGCTGGTGGTTCAGCTCGCACAGCGCTTTGGCAAGCTCCTCCGCCCGCCGGGGGTCCTGGGTCAGAAACAGCTCCACCGCCAGCTCGATCCGGCCCATCCGCCCCGCGGCGTTGATGCGGGGCGCCAGGGAAAAGCCGATGGAGGAGGTGGTCAGATTTTCCTGGTCGCAGCCGCTCTCCCGGATCAACGCGGCGATGCCCGGGCGGCGGGTGTGCCGCAGGGAGGCCAGGCCCCGGTAGACGAAGGTGCGGTTTTCCCCCTGGAGGGGCATCACGTCCGCCACGGTGCCCAGGCAGACCATGTCGGCATAGTCCGATAGGATCTCCTCCTGACTTCCGCAGAGGGCGGAGGCCAGCTTAAAGGCCACCCCCACGCCGGAGAGAGCCTTGTGGGGATACCGGTCCCCGGGCCGGTGGGGGTCCACCACCGCCACCGCTTGGGGCAGCCGCTCCTTGCAGGCGTGGTGGTCGGTGATTACCAGATCAATACCCAGCTCCCGGCAGAGCGCGGCCTCCTCCACGGCGGTGATGCCGCAGTCCACCGTGACGATCAGCCCTACCCCCTCCTGCCGGAGCTGGCGGATGGCGGCGGCATTCAGACCGTAGCCCTCCTCCATCCGTCCGGGGATGTAGGGCACCGTATTGGCGCCGTGGCGGCGGAGGAAATCCGTCAGCAGGCAGGTGGCGGTGATACCGTCCACGTCATAGTCCCCAAAAACGGCGATTTTCTCCCCCCGGGCCATGGCCAGGCCCACCCGCCCGGCGGCCAGATCCATATCCGTTAAGGCGAAAGGATCGTGGGGCGGCGTGTCCCGGTCTAAGTAGGCGGCCGCTTCATGGGCCGTCCGAATGCCCCGGGCGGCCAGGATCATGGCGGTCAGCGGGGGATATCCGGCCCCTGCCAGGGTATTGACGTCCTCCTGCTTCGGCGTTCCGACTTTCCAAATTCCGTATTTCAAATCCAGCACATCCAAATCATAACTTTTTCCGCTATTATAGCAAAAAAATGCCGGATGCACAATAGGCAGTTGGGATTTTTCTATTCGGGGGCGGGATTGGCCAGCTCCGAGGCCGCCACCGCCAGCATGGGGCACAGCAGCACCCCCGCCACCCCCCACAGCCGGTAGCCCACATACAGAGAGACCAGCGCCGCCAGGGGGTCCAGCCCCAATTGCCTCCCCAGGAGCCGGGGCTCCAGCACGGAGCGGGTCAGGGCGCAGACCAGGTACACCGCCAGCAGCCCCAGGGCCTTTTGGGGACTGCCCTGGAACAGGGAGATCAGACTCCAGGGCAGCAGCACCGTCCCGGTGCCCAGCAGGGGCACGGCGTCCACCAGCGCCACCCCCAGGGCCCAGAGCAGGCAGTGGGGGATTTTCAGCAGAGCCAGACCCCCGGCGGTGAGGAGAAAGGTGGCAAAGCTCAGTCCCAGCTGTGCCCGGAGCCAGCCGCCCAAGGCCTTCCGGCACCGCCGGAGGGCGGGTAAAATTTTGTGCCAGTCCTCCGGCAGGACCCGGTCCAGCCACGCGCGGGCGGCGGGGAGCCGGGTGGACAGAAAGAAGGCGGAGAGTACCCCGGTCCCGGCGGCCAGGAGCCCGTCGGGCAGGAAGCCCAGCAGAGCGGACAGGGCGCCGGGGATCTGCCGCCCCAGCTCCTGTAAAATTCCGGTGCCCACTCCGGAGATGTCCAGGGCCAGCCGAAGCAGGAGGGGCCGCAGTCCCTCCGGGGCCTGATCCGCCAGGGCCACCAACCCGTCGGAGAGGCTGGTCATTCCCGCGTTGGCGGCGGCCGCCAGATCCGGCAGGGCCCGACTCAATGCCAGCAGCTCCCGCAGCAGCAGCCGGCCGGCCAGGGCCAGCAGGAGTCCCAGCAGCAGCAAAACGGCGGTCACCCCCATCCCGGAGGCGGCGGCCCGAGGCATCCGCAGCCGGTTCTGGCCCAGTCCCACCAGGGGCTCGGCGGCCAGAGCCAGAGCGGCCCCCAGCAGGAAGGGCAGCAGCAATGGCAAAAGAAACCTTGCCAGCAGATAGACCAGCAGGATGGTCAGGGCCAAAGTCAGGGGTTTTCGCAGAGCGGTGTGATTCATGATGCGCTCCTTTTCAACGGTTTTTGCACAAAAAGGGGTTGTAATTTAAAAAATATTATGATACAATGTGTGCGGAGACCAAGCAGGCTTTCCCCCGGTATCCATGGGACCAAAATAGAAACGGTAGGAGGATAATCAATCATGAAAAGTTCAGACTACTTTATTGTGCAGGCAGACGCCCTGCCTGAAATTTTCCTGAAGGTTGCGGAAGCGAAGCGTATGCTGGCCTGCGGCGAGGCACGGGCCGTGAACGAGGCGGCCGCCCGCACCGGCATCAGCCGCAGCGCGTTTTATAAGTATCGGGACGCGATCCTCCCCTTCCAGAACATGATGGCGGGCCGGATCGTCACCTTCCAGCTGCTGCTGCGGGATCAGCAGGGCGTTCTTGCCTCGGCCCTGGGCACCTTCACCGCCCGGCATGCCAATATTCTCACCATCAATTCCATTATCCCCACCAACGAGGCCGCCCCCGTCACCATCACGGCGGAGACCATCGACCTGACCGTGGAGGTGGCCCAGCTCCTGGACGAGCTGAAGCAGCTCCCCGGCGTCCTCCGGGCCGACATTCTGGCGGCCTGACCCCCGCTTCAATAGCCCACCCCTCCCGGCTTCCGCCGGGAGGGGTTTTGTCACCGTTCCGGTCGATCCGACATAGACTGCCACCGGAGGTGAAAAAACATGCTGATCGTGCAAAAATATGGCGGTTCTTCCCTGGCGGACGCTCCCCGGCTCCTTTCCGCCGCCCGCCGGGTGACGGGACTGGCCCAGCAGGGGGCCCAGGTCGTGGTGGTGGTCTCCGCCCAGGGGGACACCACCGACGACCTCATCGCCGCAGCCAGGCAGGTCAATCCCCGGGGCTCCGCCCGGGAAATGGACGCCTATCTGGCGGCGGGGGAGCAGCTCAGCGCCGGATTAATGGCCATGGCCATCGGCGCGTTGGGCTATCCCGCCGTGAGCCTTACCGGCTGGCAGGCGGGGCTCCGTACCGACGGCGTCCACGGAAACGCCCGGATCCTGGGTCTGGAGGGGGACCGGATTCGCCGGGAGCTGGACCAGGGCAAGATCGTGGTGGTGGCGGGCTTTCAGGGCCTGGGCCCGGGGGAGGACGTGACCACCCTGGGCCGTGGCGGCTCGGACACTACGGCGGTAGCCCTGGCGGCGTTTCTGAAGGCCCAGGTCTGCCAGATCTTTACCGATGTGGACGGGGTCTACGATCGGGACCCCCGCCGGTATCCGGACGCCACCCGTTTTGGCCGAATCTCCTATGAAAAGATGCTGCGGCTCATCGAAAACGGCGCCCAGGTGCTCCATGACCGAAGCGTGGAGCTTGCCCGGGAGTACATGATCCCAGTGGAGGTCCTGTCCTCCTTCACGGGGGCCCCGGGAACGATCGTGGGGCCCTGAAAAGATTCTAACCGCCGGAAGGGGCGGATATTCTCAGCTTCATAAAAACAACAGGCGGCGCGAAGAAAGCGCCGCCTGTAAATTTGACCGAAAGAACCGCTCCCTTACGGGTGCGGTAGGATTGAAGGATAAGCCAGAAGGGACTCGTCTTGCGAAGGAGCGCCCAGTTAGGAAACTGGGCGGCGACCTGCCACCGGCAGGTCGCATTTGATTGTTCGAGTCCCTTCTGGCGTACCATCGCAAACACACACGAACCCCAGATTATGTGGGTAAAGCATGTGTTTGCAGTT
>CANRHF010000046.1 GCA_947630345.1 uncultured Oscillospiraceae bacterium
CCGTGGTAGTAGGAGTTCTGCCGGTCCCAGCTGGCGGCGATGTTGGCCGCGCAGGGATAGGTGATGGAGTAGGGCTCGTGGGTCACGCCGCCCTCGTTCAGGCCGGAGGGACCGTCGTAGTCGATGGCCCGGGGCTTGCTGATGGTACCGGCGCCCAGGGTCTGGTAGCCGCCGTTGCGGATCATGTCGTGGATCTCGGTGGCGGTCATCTGGTCGATCAGGGCGTCCCAGCCGCCCTCGGCCTCCACCTCGTCAAAGTCCCGGCCACGGTAGTCGATCAGCTCCAGCTTACCGGACTGACCGAAGGGACGGTACTTCGCGGCGGCGTCCTCCTCGGACATGGGGTTGAGGGACGCGCCGGCACCCTGGGCCTTATAGGCGTTCTTCACGGCGTCGGAAACCTCCAGCTCCCAGACAAAGCCGTTCTTTTCGCTGTAGGTGCTGGGGCGCTTGGAATCCTGGGTGCCGTGGGTCTTGGGGAAGGTGCCGGTCCAGTTCTGACGGGTCAGGTACTGGTCTCTCGGGGTGAACTCGTCGGAGGTGGCGGTCTCAAACTGGTTGGTGACGGCCACACCGGTGCTGGACACGGAATAGGTCACATTGTCCACGCCGCCGTTGTCGGCGTAGTCATAGGTCCACTTGCCCACGAAGGAGGCGTCCGCCCCGCCGAAGAGGGGCTCCACCTGGGTTCCGCCATAGACCAGGAAGTTGTCGGCAGCGGCATGGGCGTTGGGGGCGGCGGTGAGCAGATAGTCCCCGGCCTCCAGGATGTAGGTCTTGGCGGCCACATCGTCATAGGAGGCAAAGTCCTTCCGGTTGACAGTGATCTTCACAGTGGCGGATTCGCCGGGCTGGAGTAGATCGGTCTTCTCAAAGCCCACCAGGGACACGGCGGACTTTTCCACGAAATTAGCCTTGTCGTAATCGGTGTAGGGCACGTTCAGATAGGCTTCCACGACCTCTTTACCGGCAACAGAGCCGGTATTCTTCACGGTAACGGAGAACTCGATGTTGCCATTCTCGTCCATGGGGCTCATGGCGAAGTCGGACCACTGGAAGGTGGTGTAGGACAGGCCAAAGCCGAAGGGGTACTGGACGGTGGTGGCATAGTCATAGTCGCCGGCATTGCCCTGGTTCAGGACCTTGTCGAAATAACGGGTCTCGTAGTACTTGTAGCCCACGTAGATGCCCTCGTCATAGAACACGGCAGCGCCCACGTCCTGGCCGCCGTTGACCATCATGATCTCGCCCATGTTCTGCATGGCGGGAGATGAGAAGGCGTCGTAGGCGAAGGTGTCCACCAAATGGCCGGAGGGGTTGATCTTGCCGCTGAGCACGTCCGCGATGGAGCGGCAGGTGTCGCCGCCGGCGCCGGGGGCCCAGATCACGGCGGTGATGTGGTCATAATTGCTGACCCAACCCAGCTCAAAGGCGTTGTTGGTGTTCACCACGATGATCACATTGTCAAAGTTGTCGTTCAAGTACTGGATCACGCCCAGCTCCACGGAATCGGGCTCCAGGTAGTGCTTCTCCCGGTCGGCTTCCGTGGCGGCGAAGTCGCCCATGTAGCGGCCCAGATCCCGGCCCTCGCCGCCGGTACGGGAGAAGAAGAAAATGGGGGTCGTGCCCTGGGCTTCATCCTTGGCCTCCTGAGGGATGGCGTCGATGGGGGCCTCCCGGATAGACCAGTCCTCGGCAAAGCCATAGTACATGGCGCCGTCGCCCCGCTTGTAGGTCTCGTGATTGTCGCTGTAGAATTTCCACAGGCTCTCGTTCACGGTGAAGCCCTGCTCGGTCAGAGCGGTGCGCATATCGCTGGAGATGGTGCTGACGCCGGAGCCGGTGCCGCCGGCCAACAGGTCCACAGAGGAAGCGGAGAACAGGCTCAGCTTGGAGCCCGCCGCCACGGGCAGACCCTTGCCGTTCCCGGCGTCGTTCTTCAGAAGGACAAAGCCTTCCGCGCCCGCCTGCCGGGTGTAGGCCTGCTCCGCCTGCTGGAGCTGCTGGGAGTCGGAAACAGCCCGCGTGTAATAGTTGGCGTCCACGCCGTCCGCCTTGCTGGCAAGGTGGAATTCCGTCTCGCCGAAGATGTCCCGCAGCACCAGGTCATAGGTGGAAGTAGTAATGACCGACAGCGCGATGGAGAACGCCAGCAGGATCGCCAGCAGGGGCGCGACGATGGCGGTAAACACCTTTGCGCTCATTTTCTTCTTGTTCTGCTTGTCCTTTGCCAAAATAATCCCTCCATAGTTATGATTTGGGTCTTTGCTTCTCTGCTTTAAAAGGGATGGAGCCGCCGCCGTCCACGAAAATGGTTGTTCCCTCCGCTGTCTCCCTCTTTCATTTTGAAGTGTGGAGACCGCTTTTCCCTTCCCTTTTTCAGTCACCAAGATCATAATGGAATCTGTGAAAAGTGTCAATGCCTTTGGCATGATCTTCGTTTTTAGCGCCTAATCTTGCGTTTGATGGGGCGCCCATAGAATTGGAGGGGCCTTGGGCAGGTTGTCGAAATCCGCCCCGCCATATTGGCAAATCTAACAAAAAACGCGCCCATTTCCCCAAAGGATATTGACAACTTGGGAAATGAGCGATATACTTGGATTGCTAAATCGATTTAGCAACTATTAAAATTGGAGGAATGGATCGTGAGAAAGGCAAAATGGATCGCGCTGCTGCTGATTTGCGCCATGGCAATATCATTGCTTGCAGGATGCGACAACAGCGAAGCAAAGGAACCCACCTTCACAGTGGAATACATGGACGGCGACACGGTCCTGAAGACCGAGGAAGTCCAGGAAAACGGCGCCGCCACCGAATGGACGCCGGAAAAGGAGGGGCAGACCTTCGTGGGCTGGTTCGCCACCCCGTCCATGAGCGTGGAATTTGATTTCAGTAAGCCCATCACGGAAAATACCAAGGTTTTCGCCGGCTTCTCCGCGTACCAGGAGGACACCCGGACCTGGGCGCTGGTGGGCTCCGGCAAGGGGGATCTGCTGACGTCCTCCAACTGGGGCAAGGTCATCACGGAGGGGCATCTTTTGGAGAAGGTGGGCGACAACACCTACTCCATCACCCTGGACCTGTACGCCGGGGATGAGTTCCAGTTCGCCATCGACTCCGAGTGGCACGACAAGCGGGGCTTCGGCTATCTGGATACCGTCAAGGACAGCGCCGGCAACGAGGTATTCAGCGGCGCCGGCGGCGTCGGGGAGACCGCCGCCAAGGGGCAGAACATCAAGGTGGCCGTGGACGGGAATTACACCCTGACCCTCCACACCCATCCCGGCGACGACTACTACAACGAAAGCGACCCCAGCTACACCGAGGCCAACAAGGAGATCTACAACCTCAACGACTTTGACCAGATCACCTGGGTGCGCAACGGCGACGCGGCGGAGCTTTCCGGCGTGACCACCACCTACTACATCAAGGGCGCGGGGATCACGCTGTGGGCGGACTTGTACAACGACGCCACCGGATTCGTCAAGGTGGGCGCCACCCACACCCTGACCATCTACCTCCGGGAGGGCGAGGAATTCATGTTCACCAGCCTGGTCACCGAGGACGGCGTCTCCACTGTGGGCTCCGAGTACATCCGCTTTGAAAACCTGGACGAGGCCAGCCAGGCCCTGTTCACCGGCTCCGGCAACATCGTGGCCTCCAAGGCCGGCACCTACACCTTTACCTATGACGAAGATACCAAGGTCCTGTCCGCCACCCTGGACAGCGAGGAACCTCTGCCCGAGCTGGACTACTACATCGACGGCAATTTTGACGGCCACAGCTGGAACGACACCTATTACAATCCTGCGTATCGGTTCACCGCTTTGGGCGGCGACGTCTACGAGCTGCGGGACGTGAAGCTGACCGCGAACGCCGAGTTCATCATCCAATCCTTTGAAAAGGGCGCCACCGCCGAGGGCAAGCTGGGCTCCTATAACTACCGGTACTACCGGGGCGACGAGCGCTTCGTCGCCGCCAGTCCCGAAAATTCCAACTACAATCTGAAGGTGGCGGAGGAAGGGGTCTACAACATCACCTTCAACGCCTACGCCAAGGTCATTGAGATCACCCCCGCCGGCCAGGAGGACACGGTCCACATCAAGGGCAGCTTTGTGGAGGGCTGGAAAATTCTCGATCCCGCAACCAACCTGCCCGCCGACGAATACAAGCTGACCAACAACGACGGGCTCTATGAGATCACCATGACCATCACCGAGGACATGGTGGCAAACGGCGGGACCTGGCAGGCCGGGCTGATGGTCAACACCACCACCGGCGACGACGGCGAGTGGATCGGGGTCTCCTGCCTGGGCCCGGACGGCGATGACAATGTCAACGCCCTGTTCCGGCCGGAGAGCGGCAACAACCTGACCTGCACCACCCCGGGGACCTACCGGATCACCTTCGATCTGGCCACCAAGACCATCAATATTTACCAGGCGTAAGCCTCTATACAAAAAGCTCGGACGGCTTGTAGCCGTCCGAGCCGGTATGGTCAACGGATCAAGAAATCGTGCCGCTCCCGGGCCTCCCGGCTGACCGCCAGGGCCACGCAGGAGAGGATCTGCCGGGCCTGCCGCTCCGCAAGCCCCTCCGGGCAGAACACCTTCCCGCACACCCCCGTCAGCAGCTCCTTCAAAACGGGCTCGGTGACAAAGGCATCCTGGCCGGAAAGGGCCCGCAGATCGGCCCAGGTCTCCACGAACCGGACCTCCGGGAACGCCTCCGTCAGCTGCCTGGAAAGGCAGTCGTCCTGGGGGCGGGTACAGACATAGACGCACCCGCCGGGAAACGCGGCGTCGGCCTGGGCTTTCAGCGCTGGGTAATCCAGGTTGACCTCATAAAAAATGGGGTCGTCCACCCGGCAGTCCCCGGCGACCACGGGAATGTAGTTGCGCTCCGCCAGGGAAAGAAAGCCGGCCTTCGGCAGGCCCTTGGCCACGATGGCGTCTACATCGTCAAACCGGTCGACGCTGAGCAGCAGCTGGGCCCGCTGGCCGGATTCCAGCAGGATCCGGGCGGTCCGATCAAAAAAGTCATAAAAGCACAGCTTCTCCAGCTCCGATAGGCCGCCGTCCTGGAAAAATCCGATCACTTTATTCGTTTTGGTGCCGCGCAGATTCTTTGCGTACAGATTGGGCCGGTAGTTCAGCATATTGATGACCTGCCAGACCTTTTTCTTGGTCTGCTCGCTGATCCGCAGATCGTCCCGCCCGTTCAAAATGAAGGAAACGGTGGTTTTGCTTACCCCGGCGGCGTCGGCCACATCCTGTATCGTCACTTTTTTATCCATAGTAACATTATTATAATAGATTTCCCCGTTTTGTCAACGGAGAAATGCGCGAGGTGAGCGAATGATCCAGCAGGCCCTATACCACATGCCGGAAACGGAATACGGATACGCCAAGGATGAACACACCGTCTACCTCCGGCTCCGCACCGCCCGATGCGACACGCCGGCAGTCGCCGTGATCTACGGGGGCAAGTACGATTTTTGGGAAAAGCGCCGCCGGAAGGACATGGTTTTGTTTTGCCACGACCGGCTGTTCAACTACTTTTCCGTGGAGCTCCAGCCGGAGGACGTGCGGCTGGTGTACGTTTTTGAACTGAAGCAGGGAGGGCAGACCTTCTATTTTTCCGAGGACGGGCTGACGGAAACCTATGACTTTTCAAAGGCCTTTTACAACGCCTTTCAGATCGCCTATCTCAACAGCTGCGATATCCACCGGCCGGTGTCCTGGATGGACAGCGCCTGCTTTTACCAGATTTTTATAGACCGCTTTTATCGGGGAGACCGGGAAAAGGACGGCTCCTACATCAATCTGGAGTGGGGCCAGATCCCCAACCCCAAGAGCTTTGCCGGCGGGGACCTAAAAGGGATCCAGGCGAAGCTGCCGTATTTGAAGGAGTTGGGCATCAACGCCCTGTACCTGACGCCGATCTTCAAGTCCATCAGCAACCACAAATACGACATTCAGGACTACTTCACGGTGGACCCGATCTTCGGCACCAACGAGGATTTTGCCGCCCTGGTGGAATCCGCCCACGCTATGGGCGTCCGGGTGGTGCTGGACGCTGTGTTCAACCACGTCAGCGAACGATGCGGCCCGTTTCAGGACGTGCTGAAAAACGGGAAACGCTCCCGGTATTTTGACTGGTTCCTCATCCACGGCGACCGGGTGGACCGGCAGGAAGTAAACTATGAATGCTTCTCCTCCTGCGCCTATATGCCCAAATGGAACACCTCCAACCCGGAGGTGCAGGACTATCTCACCGGCGTCGCCGTCCACTGGATCCAAAACTACCACATCGACGGCTGGCGGCTGGACGTGTCCGACGAGGTATCCCATCAGTTTTGGCGAAAATTTCGGCAGGCGGTGAAGGCCGCGGACAAGGAGTGTGTCATCATCGGGGAAAACTGGCACAACGCCAACAGCTTCCTCCGGGGGGACCAATACGACGCGGTGATGAATTACGCCTTCACCAAGGCGTGCCTGGATTTCTTCGCCTTCGGCGCTCTGGACCCGGCGGGCTTTGCCGACCGGCTCAATGGTCTTCTCATGCGGAACACCGACACCGTCAACAACATGATGCTGAACCTCCTGGACAGCCACGACACCCACCGCTTCTTCACCCAGGTGGGCGAAAACCGGGTCAAGCTGGAAAGCGCCCTGGCGGTGCTGTACCTGTTTGTCGGCGCGCCGTGCATCTACTACGGCACGGAGATCGCCCTGCCCGGCGGGTACGACCCCGACTGCCGCCGCACCATGGACTGGGCCCTGGCGGAACAGCGGGGGCAGACCTGGAAGCTCATCCAGCGCCTTGCCAAGCTCAAAAGAGAGGAGCCCGCCCTGCGCACTCCCCAGGCAAAAATTTACGCGGAGGGGAATGTGTTTACCCTGGAGCGGGGAGATATCCGCCTGAAAATCGACGGGGACTCCTTTGCCCACGTCATAGAAAGGATGGGATGACATGACCCGAAATATCTCCGCCCTGACGGCCCACGTCCTGGTTTTGGCCCTGCTGCTGGGCATATTCGGCAGTCTCAGCCTGGGACGGGACGAGGCCCGGGTCCAGACGAAGTTTACCGGGGAGCTGGAGCGGAACGTGACCCTGCGGATCCTGGAAAACGACACCGCCAAGGAAAAGGGCTACTTTGGAGAGCTGCTGGCGGCCTTCAACAAGGCCTACGCGTCCTACGGCATCGTGGCGGTGGACGCCAACATGGACCAGTACACCGACCTGGAGCAGGACGGCCCCTACGGCTATGGGCCGGACGTGCTGTACCAGGCCAACGACGCCCTGATGAAGTACACCGACGGCAAACACATCCAGCCCCTGCCGGTGGAGCAGCTGAGCTGCTACGACCAGATCTCGCCGGAGGCCTGGGAGGCCTATACCGTGGAATACGGCGGGGAGGACTATATTTTCGGCGTGCCCGTCAACATTCAGGGGCCCCTGCTCTACTACCGGAAGGACCTGCTGCCGGAAAACTGGCGGCAGAATTGGGACCGGGATCAGGACAACGTGCCGGATATGGTCGAATACTGGACAGAGCTGTACGCCTACTCCAAGCAGGTCCGGGCGGAGAGC
This sequence comes from uncultured Oscillospiraceae bacterium, assembly GCA_947630345.1. Classification (GTDB taxonomy): domain Bacteria; phylum Bacillota; class Clostridia; order Oscillospirales; family Oscillospiraceae; genus Faecousia. Next base: position 7,597 of record CANRHF010000046.1, read on the forward strand.
GGCGGCAGCAAATTCGGATACATGAAGTCCCTGTTCGACACCTATTTTTCCTCCGGATTCCTGTTTTCCTACGGCGGGTACGTCTTTGGGGCGGGGGGCACCGATTCGGCGGACATCGGCTTCTCGGCAGGCGACGCCTCTAAGGGCGCCTGGGTCCTGCGGCAGATGGCCTCGATCATGAACCAGGACTGCATCGACGACACCATCACGGTCAACGCCTACAGTATGCTGGCCAACGGGACCTACTTTGCCACCATGACCACCCCCGACGTGTACACCCTGTTCCTAGACGAGCTGGCAAAGGAGTATATGCGTACCGAGAACCTTAATGAAACCGACGCCTACGCCAAGGCGGCAGAAAACCTGGTGGCGGCGGACATTCCCAAGCTGCCCGCCAGCGGCGATTTGGAGGACCGGGACGGGGAAACGGTGGACAGCGTGATGATGGGCGGCATCAACGGCTACGCCATCAGCGCCTACACCAAAGCGCCAAACGCGGCGCTGGCCTTCGTGGATTTCGCCACCAGCTATGAGATGATCTCCCGGCGCAACGAGCTTCTGGGCATTGTCCCCGCCCGGGCGGACGTGGCGACCCAGGCCGGCGGGCTCTCCGAGACCGTCAACGCCAACCTGATGGCCGGCCAGATCGCCGTGATGCCCAGCATCCGGGCGGTGGCGCAGATCTGGACCCCCTGCCAGACCTTTTTCTCCGACCTGGCCAAAGACCCCTTCCGGCTGCCGGAGGAGCAAAAGTATCAAACCCTGGAAGCGCTGCAGCAGGCCCTGGAAGCCGTGGATGAGCAGATCTACGCCGCCATCCACACCCTGAACTAGGAGGTGGAACGATGCGGGAACTGATGAAAAACGCCAACGGTCGGGTAACGGCCTCCATGCTGGTGATGGGCCTGGGACAGCTGTGCTACAGGCAGTGGGGCAAGGGCCTTCTCTATCTGGCGGTGCAGATCGGGTACATCTGCTATCTCGTCACCGTGGGGGCCCGGGACCTGTTTGGGTTCTTTACCCTGGGCAGCGTGGAATCCAACCCCTGGTACGGCATCGAAGGGGACAACTCCGTGATCATGCTCATCATGGGCGTGCTGGCCTGGATCGTCACGATCCTGTATGTGGCGGTGTACCTCTCCAATATTAAGGACGTCTACGCAACGCAAAAGCGGGTAGCCGCCGGAGGCCGCCCCGCCCGGTTCCGGGAGGAGCTTAAGGAGCTGCTGGACGGGAAATTCTATAAGACCGTGCTGTTTGTGCCGGTGGTCGGGGTGTGCGTGTTCAACATTCTGCCGGTGGTATTCATGATCCTGGTGGCCTTCACCAACTACGGCGGCGAGATCGTGCCGCCGGCGCTGGTGGACTGGGTGGGGCTGGAAAATTTTCGGAAGATCCTGGCCCTGGGGGAATTTGCCCCCACGTTCTTCAAAATTTTGGGGTGGAACTTCCTGTGGGCCCTGCTCTCCACCGCCATCAACTATTTTGGCGGTCTCAGCCTGGCGCTGCTGCTGAACAAAAAGTGCGTCCGGGGCAGGGCCTTCTGGCGGGCGTTCCCCATCCTGGCCTACGCCATCCCCGGCTTCATCACCCTCTTAGGCTTCAAATTCATGTTCTCCTACGGCGGCCCCATCAACCACTACATCACGGAAGCGGGGCGTCAGGCCATCGGATTTTTGGATCTGGACGCCAAGTGGTCTGCCCGAATCATCGGGCTGCTGGTCAACGCCTGGATCAGCATTCCGTCCTCCATGCTGCTGGCCACCGGCATCCTCTCCAACGCCGATCAGAGCCAGTACGAGGCCGCCCGGCTGGACGGGGCCGGGGCCTTCCAGCAGTTCCGCTACCTGACCCTGCCCTTCGTGGTCTTTTCTACCACCCCGGTGCTGATCTCCCAGTTTATCGGCAACTTCAATAACTTCGGCATCTTCTACTTCCTGCGGGGCGGGCTGTACATCGACGGCTATTTCCTGGCCAGCGACACGGACCTGCTGATCAACTGGCTGTACAACCTGTCCATCGACAACAACTACTACGCCATCGGCGCGGCCATCAGCCTGATTATCTTCATCATCACATCGCTCATCTCGCTGGCGGTGTATGTGGCCTCGCCGGCATATAGACAGGAGGAGACCTATCGATGAAAAAGAGAAAACCCATCCGTTGGGGGTCCGTCGCCGACACGGCCATTACCTATTTGCTCCTGCTGGCGGTGGGGTTCGTGTTCTTCTTCCCCTGCCTGTGGCTGATTTTGGCCTCCTTCTCCTCCTCCGGCTCCATCTACTCCTTCCAGGGCTTCTTCCCCTCCGGGTACAGCGTGGACAGCTTCCGCAAGCTCTTCACCGACACCGCCATGTACGACTACCCCCGGTGGTTCGGAAACTCCCTGTTCATCGCGACCATGAGCTGCCTGTTCGGGACCATGCTGACCATCCTGACCGCCTACTGTATGTCCCGGTTCCGGTTCAAAAGCCGGAAGGCCCTGATGAAAACCACCCTGGTGCTGGGGATGTTCCCCTCCTTTATGGGGATGACCGCCGTGTACCTGCTGATGACCCAGTTCAACTTCATCAACAACCACTGGGGGCTGATCCTGATCTACACCGCCGGGGCGCCCCTGGGGTACATGGTGCAAAAGGGCTTCTTCGACTCCATCCCCAACACCATCGACGAGGCCGCCCGGCTGGACGGGGCCACCAACTTCCAGGTGTTCTGCAAAATCCATCTGCCGCTGTCCATGCCCATGATCGTCTACACCGCCCTGACCTCCTTTACCTGGCCCTGGAGCGACTACATTCTGCCGAAGCTCCTTTTAAAGACCAAGGACACCTGGACGGTGGCGGTGGGGCTGATGAGCCTGGGGGAGACAGAGTTTTCCCGTTTCGCCGCCGGGTCCATCTTTATCGCCGTGCCCATTGTGATCCTATACCTGTGCCTTGCCAAGCACCTGATCAGCGGCAACGTGGCCGGCGCGGTGAAGGAATGACCCAATCTAAAAAACACGGGAGCCCGCGAAAACGCGGGCTCCTTACTTTTTTCGGCAGGCGGCGAAAGGGTCATTCCACCGGCCACACAGACGCTTCTCTGGTGGAGTTTCTCCAAATGGGCGTGGTTTTCACATAGATGGTGTGGTAGGGGCTGCCGGGATTTTCGATCCGATCCAAAAGGGTGTTGGCGGCGATGCGGCCAATGTCCGCGCTGGGGATCTCCACCGTGGTCAGGGACGGCTCCAGGACCGCGGACTGGGGCGTACCGTCAAAGCCCGTCACCATCACCTGGTCGGGGACGGACACCCCCAGCTGCTTTAGCGCCATCATGACATGGATGGCCAAAAAATCGTTGGCGCAGATCAGGGCGTCGGGCAGCTCCGGCATCTCCCGGAAGCAGCCAGCCAGCCAGGACAGGCTGCCATACTGGGGTCCGTCCGGGTCCAGAATACACAGCCGCCGGTTGAGGGGCAGATCGGCCCGCTTCAGAGCGGTGGAAAAGCCCACCCACCGCTCCATGAAGCTGTTGCAGTGGTTGAAATCCCCCACAAAGCCGATCCGGGTGGCGCCGGCGGCGATGACCCGCTGGGTCACGGCCAGAGTGCTGGCCAGGTTTTCCATGGAGATCAGGTCACAGCGCTGCAGGCTGGTACTGGCGCCGGAATAGGCGTCCACAAAAATAGTGGGCAGCCCCAGATCGCAGAGCATCTCCGCGTAGCTCCGGCTGAACAGCTCGATGCCCAAGATCCCGGCAGTCTGCTCCAGGGCAAAGTTGAAGGGCAGCTGGTTCTGGCGCACCTCCTCGGCGGAGAGCTGGTACATCATCAGGGTATAGCCCGCCCGGCCCAGCTGCCCGGCAAAGGCGGGCAGGAAGAAGGTGCCAAAGTGATAGTCCGTTGGCATATGGCTGGTGAACAGGGCGATATTTTGGTTCCGGGGCTCGGGCCTCGCCGGCGGCACCTCCTCCGCCAGCTGCCGGTAGCCCAGCTCCTGGGCCTTTTCCAGCACCATCCGCCGGGTGACCTCCGGCACAGCGCCTCTGCCATTGAAGATTTTGGAAACGGTGTTTCTGGACAGTCCGCAGGCGTCCGCGATATCCTGCATGGTGATCCGTTTGACAGCCATACGGGATCCTCCTTCGTTGACAAATTCCTTGTGTTTACTATATCACAGAAAAAGGAAAAAATCAAATGTGCAAAATGTAAACTCGGCGTAAAACCGACTATTAATTTTGTACAAATTTATTGGTCAAAATTTAGTTATACTCCCGATTTTGTGCGTAACAAAAAGTTTCCGTTGACAAATTGTAAATCGCCCGTTAAAATAAAATCAAGAATTAAGAGGAATGTAAACAAGGTGATTTACATTATGTAAATTCGCTTTTAACAAAAAGAAATTTATCGGTTTTTCGGAATGTCCATTCTGAGAAAACGATTGATTTACATTAGTTTACTTTATTGAGGAGGAACGATCACCATGGCAAGCCTG
>CANRHF010000047.1 GCA_947630345.1 uncultured Oscillospiraceae bacterium
CTGGATCAGCGCCTGGACCGAGGACAGGATCGAGCGGTACCCCATCCCGCTCAGCCCTCCGGTGCCGGCGATCTGGCCCTGTAAAAGGGCATCTACCGCCGTCAGCAGCAGCAGCGCGGCCACCGTGACCCCAGCGTGGATCCCCACCAGCCGCAGAGGCCTGCTCTGGGACCGGGAAAGCGCTTCCTTTGCCTGACTCTTCAGCTCCCGCCGATTGAATGTATCCATCGAGTTCCCTCTTTTCTGTCCACAACTATCTATGTTATAATCCAATTTTCCCAAAATAGCAAATGAAATTTTTGTTACACTCTAAAATGGCTTTTCCCGCCGGTTTGACAATCCGGCGGGGGGCTGTTATAATGAAAAAAAGGGGGCGAAAACCGTGGAAACCATTGGACAGCGACTGAAGGAGGCCAGATTGGCTTTGGGCCTGTCCCAGCGGCAGCTGGCAGGGGAATACCTGACCCGGAATATGCTCTCCCTGATCGAAAACGGCTCCGCCTCGCCCTCCCTGGACGCCCTGACCTATCTGGCGGCCAAGCTGGGCAAGCCGGTGAGCTATTTTTTGGAGGAGCAGACCGTGACATCCCCCAATCAGGAGACCATGGCCCAGGCTCGGGCGGCCTTTTCCCGAAAGGATCCCGCCGGTGTGCTGGCGGCGCTGGATGCCTACCGGGCCCCGGACGGGGTGTTCGACCGGGAGTATTACTTGCTCTCCGCCCTGTGCCGAATGGATCTGGCGGAGACGGCGATCCGCCAGGGGCGGCGGCCCTACGCCACCACGCTTTTGGAGCAGGCGGAGCGGGCGGGGCAGAAAAGCGATTATTTCGGCCCCTGGCAGGCTCGGCTCTGGGTGCTGACGGCCCGGGCCGACCCGGCGAGCCTCCAAGAGGCGGCGGAGAAGCTCCCCTCCCTGGACCCGGCCCTGCTGGTACTGGGGGCGGCGGCCCTGGAGGCCGGAGATCCCGCGGGCTGCGGCAGGCTTTTGGACGCGGCGAAGGATCGGGAGAGCCCGGAATGGAGCCTTCTCCGGGGCAGGGCGTATCTGGCCCAGGAGGATTACGAGCGGGCCCGGCCCTGCCTGGAGCGGGGGGAGGCCTTTTCCCCGGAGGCGGCGGCGCCTCTGCTGGAGCAGTGCTGCCGGGAGCTAGGGGACTACAAAATGGCCTATTTTTACGCCTGTAAGCAGAAAAAATGACCGAGGGCCCTGGGCCCTCGGATTTTATTCGTCCAAAAGATAGTGAACGGCGTGAACGGTTTTTCCCCCCTGGCGGTAGAGCCGGGGCACCCGGCGGCTGATGCCGCAGATGAACTCATAGTTGAAGCTGTCCGCCGCGGCGGCGATCTCCTCCACGGTGATTTCCCGGTCGCCGTCCCGGCCCACCAGCACCACCGCGTCTCCCACCTGGGTTTCGGGAATCGAAGTGACGTCCACCATCATCTGATCCATGCACACCCGGCCCAGGATCGGGGCCTCTTTTCCATGGATCAGAACGTGGAATTTTCCGGAGAGGCTCCGCCGGTAGCCGTCGGCATAGCCCACAGGCACCGTGGCCACCAGGGTGGGGGCGGTGGTGACGTAGGCGCCGCCGTAGCTGATCTCCCGGCCCGGGGGCAGGAGCTTCACATGGCTCACCCGGCTGCGCCACTGGAGGGCGGGGGAGAGGGGCAGGTCCTGAGGGTCCACCTGGTCGCTGGGGTACAGACCATAGGTGACGATGCCGGAGCGCACCATCTCATAGTGCCGGGAAAAATTCATCAGCCCGGCGGAATTGTCCAGGTGCCGGATGGGGATATGTAGGCCCAAGTCCCGCAGTCGGACGTCAAATTCGTCAAACAGAGCCGCCTGGGCCTGGGACCGGGTGAGGTCCGCCCCGTCGGCGGTGGCAAAATGGCTGAAGAGCCCCTCCGCCCGGAGCCCGGGCAGGGCGGCGATTTTTGCGCAGGTTTCCGCCGCCTCCTGGGTGGCCTGGAAGCCGATCCGGCTCATGCCGGTGTCCACGGCGAAGTGGAAGGGGGCGGTTTTTCCCTGGCGTACCGCCTCGGCGGACAGGGCCAGGGCGTCCTCCCAGGAAAAGAGGGCGGGCCGGATGTCCTGGGACACCAGAGCGGGGTAGGCGGTGACGGGGGTGTGGCCTAAAATGAGAATGGGAATCCCAATCCCCGCCTGGCGCAGCTCCAGGGCCTCCAAAATGGAGGAGACCCCGAAAAAGGCGCACCGGTCCTCCAGATACCGGGCGATCTGAATGGCCCCGTGGCCGTAGGCGTCGGCCTTGACCACCGCCATCACCGGCACGCCGGCTTTTTTGGCCACCGCGTCGATGTTTTTCCCCACGGCGTCTAAGTCGATGGTCACGTAGGTGCTGTCAAATTCCGCGAGACGGCTCAAACACTCTTCGCTCCTTTCCGGGCTATCTCCTCCTCCAGACGGGACAGGAGCAGGTTGACGGCAAAATACATGGTTTCATATTTGATGTACATCAGGGCGTTTTCATCCCAGAGCCAATAGAGCCGGGGGGCGAATTCCTCGTCTCCCTGCCAGAATTGCAGGCAGACCTCCAGGCCCAGAAGCAGGGGAAGGGCGTAGCTCACGTCTGCCTCGGGCAGTGCCCGGCCACCCAGGACCTGGCAGGCTTGGGCCAGGCCTTCCGGGTCCCGGTCAAAGGCCAGGGCCTCCCGGCTGGGCCGGTCCTCCAGCAGGGTGCGGTGGAACTGTAGGCCGAAATTCTGCATACTCTTCCACCGGCCGGTAAGAAAGCGGTTTTCCTTGGCGTCGCAGATCACGTCCAGGGCGGTCATGACCTCGCTGTGGCTGTTGCCGTCCCGCCAGAGGCCTTTTACCATCTTTTCCAGCGCCCCATCTCTCCGGCGGAGCCGGTAGGGCCGGGCGGCCATGGTGAAATAAAGGTAGGTTTCGTCGTGGACCAGGGAAAATTTCCGGATCAGCGCTTCCTGGTCATAGTTTTGAAAATAGGCCTGGGCGGCCCGCACCTGAAGGGCGTAATTGTCCCGATGTTCCATCGTGTCCTCCTAAACCGGCTGAGCGGCGGGCTTTTTCCGCCCGTAGACCAGGGCGTACCCGGCGGCGCAGACCACCAGGGCCCAGAACACGTCCACCACGCTGTGCTGCTTGACGAACACCGTGGACACGGAAATCAGCGCCGACATGGCAAAGAAGCTTACCTTCCAGAAGAGATTCCGGAACCGTGGGGTGTCCCAGGCGGCGAAGGCCACGGCAAAGGAGCCGATGCAGTGCAGAGAGGGGCAGACGTTGGTGTTGGTGTCGAACTCGTAGAAGGCGATGGTCAGCCGGGTGAGGAAATTGTCCCGGGGAAAGACCGTGGGCCGGAGATTCTGGCAAGTGGGGTAGACCAGATAGACCAGCAGGGTCACACCGTAGGTGGCGATGATGAAGTACATGAACCGCCGGAATGCGGCGGTGTCGTACAGCGCCAGATAGATCAGCATTCCCGGGATGTAGAGAAACCAGATCAGGTAGGGGATCAAAAACCACTCATTGAAGGGAATCAGATCATCCAGCGGGCACCACACCGGGTGGCAGGCCGCCAGGGGTCGAAGCTGCTCCACCGCGGCGAACAGGATGCCGTGGACCGGCCAGTACAGGGCGGGCAGCAGATGGTTAAATTCAGGAGAGGTGAGATTGGAAAGCCGCAGCCTTCGGTAATCCACCATGGGGGGCACCCCCTTTCTATGGAATGTATACAAAATACCCCGAATGGGCTTGTTTGTCAATAGAAGAATCCGATTTCCGCCCCCGGCATGGGGCCGGGGGCGTTCAAAAATCGGTTCAGGCGGCCCGCTGCCCGGTGCCGATGTGGGTCATGGGATGCCATGCCTTTGGCGCGGACACCAGAGAAATCATATGCAGCGGGTACCAGGAGGCGACAAAAATAGGGTACAGCGCGATGGTTTTCCACATCCGCCGGGGACTCCGCCCCGCCGCCACGCACAAAAACAGGGCGGTGACGGTGGCGCCTGCCCAGAACCCTGCCAGGCCAATGCCCAGCGCAGCCAGGGCCGCCAGAGGCTCCATGTGGAGTAAGCCCCAGCACACCGGCAGCAGGGCCAGCAGCTGCAAATAGATCCGGGAGAGGAACACGGCAAAGTCCCACTGCAGCGGCCCCCAGGTTTTCAGCAGGGAGGGGATGTACCGCCGGGCCACGTCCTGAAGGCCGGCGCTCCAGCGGCGGCGCTGCCGGAGGGAGGCGGCAAAGGAGGTGGGCTCCTCGTCATAGTGAACGGCGTCGGGAACGTAGCGCACCCGCACCCCGTTTTTGGCGCAGATGGCGGCGAATTCCGCGTCCTCGGCCAGGCTCCGGGTGTTCCACCCTCCCAGACGCTGAAGGAGCTGGTCCGTCACCATGAAGCCGGTGCCCACCAGCTTGCTGCTCAGGCCCAGCCGTTCCCGGGGGCGGGAGTAGAGCAGATTGGCGTTGGAAAAATGCAGCTCATAGCATCCGGCTACCCAATTGTCATAGGGATTGGAGGCGATGATCCGGCCCTTGGCGGCCTGGGCCCCGGTTGCATACGCGTCGTTCATCCGGGCCAGGAAGCCCGGGGCCACCAGATTGTCCGCGTCGAAGACGCAGTAGGCGTCGTATTTTCCCATCAGGTGGGCGAAGGCCTGGTGCAGCACCTCGCCCTTGCTCCGAACCGGCCCCCGGCAGCGGAAAATCCGGGCGCCCGCTCTCCGCGCGGCCTCTTCGGTGCGGTCCGTGCAGTTGTTGGGCAGCACATACACGTCAAACAGCGCCCGGGGATAGTCCTGCCGGAGAAGGCTCCGGACGCTGTCCCCAATCACCGCCTCCTCGTTCCGGGCGGGCAGAAGGACAGCAAACCGGGCTTTCGGCGGGGCGATGGGGAACCGGCGGCGGGGCAGCAGAAAAAAGGCTCCCACCAGACCGGTGTATAGCGCGAAGAGTTTAAGGACCAGCGCCAAAATGTCCATCAATAGATCCATAGAAATTCCTCCCTTGATGGGAGTATTTTAGCAGAAAGGGGATTAAGAAAAAAGTAGGAAAAGGTTTAAGATTTGTTTAAGACCGGATTTTTTATTCCATCACGGTGCCATCCGGGTGGAACAGGGGCAGCTTCTCCAGGTAAATCAGGTCAGGCCGATCCTGGGCGTCGCCCTCGGCCAGAATGGCCATCCGGCCGGCGATGATGCCTCCGGCCTTTTCCACCAGGGCCTCCAGAGCTGCCAGGCTCTCGCCGGTGGAGATCACGTCGTCCACGATGAGGATCTTTTTGCCCTTCATCAGGGCGGCGTCGGCGGTGTCCAGATACAGGTGCTGCTCCTTGGCGGTGGTAATGGAGTGAACGGTGGACTCAAACACCCCGGTCATGTACAGCTTGGGACCCTTCCGGGCCAGGAAATACTTCTTCGCCCCGCTCTGCCGGGCCATCTCATGGATCAGGGGGATGCCCTTGGCCTCGGCGGTGATCAGGTAGTCGTACTCCGGGGCCCGCTTCAGCAGCTCCCGGGCGCAGGCCACGGTCAGCTCCGCGTCCCCGAAGATCACAAAGCCGGCAATGGACAGATGCTCATTGACCGGGCAGATGGGCAGCTCCCGGCGCAGCCCGGCGACAGTCATAGGATATACCATAGTAATTGCGCTCCTTTATTTCTATTTTAACATGGTCATTATACATCGTCAGATGAAAATGTCAAGGCGTAAAGCACTTGACATACCGTTCAAGCGTTGCTATAATAAGCATAGAAAGGTGCTGCCGGCAGACGGTCAGCCCCCGGTATTGGTTAGAAGCAACCGCGCACCGTTGGCGAATTGGGGCGGTTGCTTCTTATCATTTCATCAGCTGAATAAACAGGTTGATGATGCCGATGATCACAAGACAGAATGTAAGTACTTCCATCGTTGTCATGGCCAGCCCCCCTTTCTGAAACAGGGGGGCAAGAAGCTCCCCCTGCAGTTCGGGGGAAAACCGCCTACCGTTATACTGGCAGCACCTGGTCCCTTGTGGAACCGGGTGTATTTTATCATTTTTTGCCTGCGCTGTCAAGAATAGGCTATTTCTTTTTGGCGCAGACCCTACAAGGATGATCCCCGCAGCCGTTTGGCTGCGGGGACCCGCGCGTTGTGATTTTTAGGAAAGAAGAGAGGTAGAAAAGAGAACCAACGTAGAAGCCAGGCGGCTCACGGCTTCCGCCGGACTTCATGGTTATAAATTAGCGGAAGCCTTTGAACGGGTCATGACGGCAATGAAAACAATCCGTGAATTTTACGTCGGGAAGGTCAAAACGGCCTTGAACAGATCCCCGTCCACGGTCAGCTCCAGCGTGCCGCGCTGCAGCTCCATCAGGCTTTTGGCGATGTTCAGCCCCAGGCCGCTGCCCTCGGTGTTCCGGGAGGCGTCGTCCCGGACGAACCGCTCCAGCAGCTCCTCGCCGGTGTGGCGCAGCTGCTCCCGGGACACATTTTTAATGGAGAGCCGCGCCCGGTAGCCCTCCTGGGCCAGCTCGATATACACCCGAGTCCCCGGCAGGGCGTACTTGACGGCATTGCTCAGCAGATTGCTCATCACCCGCCAGCACAGCCGCCCGTCGGCCTGGATCCACACCGGCTCCTTGGGCGGGTCGAACACCACGGTCAGATTGGCCTCGGCCAGCTTGTCGGAAAACTCCCCCAGGGCCTGATTGACGGCCTCGACCAGGTCCAGCTTCCGAATCTCCGCGGTGAGGTTGCCGGTGGAGGCCTTGCTCATCTCTATCAGGTCGTCGATGAGCTTCTTCATCCGCTGGCTCTGCCGGTCCAGCACCTCCAGATAGGAGGCCCGCTCCTGAGGATCATCTGTTTTTTGCAGCAAGTCTACATAATTTATGATGGAGGTTAAGGGCGTTTTGATGTCGTGGGACACGTTGGTGATCAGCTCCGCCTTCATCCGCTCGGAGCGCATCTGCTTTTGGGCGGCCTGGATGGCGGCGTCGCCCAGGGCGTTGAGGGCCTGAGCAAAGTCCTTAAAGCTGCCGATGAGATACTTTCCGTCCACCTTCTCGTTCAGGTCGCCCTGGCTCATCCGCTTAGCCCCCTTCAGGAGCAGGCCGAAGCTGTAGGAGCCGTAGAGCACCACCAGGACGCACACCACGATTGCCCAGAGGATCCAGAACGGCCCGGGTCCCCGGATCAGATGCCAGATGCCGAACAGAAGCACAAAGAACAGCCCCATGCCCACAAGCAGCCACTGCCAGATCAGGGGCAGCAGCTCGTAGATCCGGCGAATAAACCGGCCCACGGCCCGGAACGCCCCGCCGATCAGCCCCACCACGCCGTGCTTCCAGAGCCATTTCAGCCCCCGCAGGAGCATTTTCAGGCAGAAGCCCACGGCGCTGTGCCGCAGCCAGTAGAGATCCTTCGCCTTGAACTGGGCCGCAGCCGCGAAGCAGAAGCCCACGAACAGCAGGCACCCGGCCAGGGCGCACACCCCCGCCAGGCACAGGGCCCCGACGTTCATCGGAATGAGAGAGTTTACATAATTTGAAAAATAGTTCGAGTCTAAGGCGTAGTCCAGCAGCCGAAAGCAGACGTAGACCAGCTCCATCTCCGCCAGAACCGTCCCCAGGGCGTACAGGTCCAGAGGCAACCGGTTCAGCCCGCCTGGGGCGATCTCCTCCCGGCCCTTCTTCCGGCCGGCGGCGCAGCACAGGTACACCGCCGTCACGGCGAACAGCAGCAGCCCCCCGATCAGCAAGCCGATCATCCAATACCGGCTCCCGACGACGTACTCCAAAAGGACGATTCGCAGATCCTGGAAGGCCCCCTGGGGCAGGTAGACCTTCACCTGGTAGTGTTCCTGGGTGCTTACCTGGCCCACCCGGATGACGTTGATGTGGTCCAGGGTCTCGTCGTAATATGCCACGATGAAAATGCTGTCCACATCCTGAACCTGCTCCTCAGTCAGCCCATCCTGGCGCTGGCCGCCGTTGGTAGGGGCGGTGGTATCCGGTTCCCCAGTAAATGCCATCTCGGGGAGCCATATGACGCCGTTCTCAGGCAGATCCCATTGGTTCCAGATGGCCTCCCCTGCCGGGGATACCCAGACCTGCGTCCCGTCCTCCTGGACCTGCAGGTGGCCATAGACTCCAAAATAGCGGTAATACACTTCACGAATGGCAAAGTCATAGACCTGGGGGTACGGCCCCGTCCCCCGGGTATCCGCCAGGACCTTGCCTGACGGGTCCGTGATCACATAGGCCCCCGATGAGATCAAGTCCATACTGCTGCCGTTGTATAAGACCTGGAGCAGCGGGGCGCCGCAGCCCCCCAGCTTCTCGGACAGTTCCTGCCCCAGCTGGCCGTTGGCCCAGGAGTACGCCAGATCGTTTTTCTCGTCCTCCAGGATACTGTCGGGTTCCGTGTACACATCCTCGGCGGTCATATACGCCACCAGCAGCCCGCTGCCCAGGCTCACCAGCAGGGCGCAGGCGCACAGCAGCACCGCCAAAAATTTCATAGGAATGGAGTAGCGCATATCAGTTCCCTCCGTCCATTTTGTACCCCTGGCCCCAGACCACCTTCAGATACCGGGGCTGGGAGGGGTTGATCTCGATTTTTTCCCGGAGATGCCGGATGTGGACCGCCACGGAGCCCTCGCTGCCCAGGGCGGCCTCCTGCCACACGGCCTCGTACAGCTCCCGGGTGGAGAAGACTTTTCCGGGGCTTTTCATCATCAGCCGGAGGATGCTGTACTCCGTGGGGGTCAGGGAAATGGGCTCGCCGTCCACGGTGACGGTCTTGGACCCGTCGTCCAGGGTCACGCCTCCCACCACCAGGGAGTGGTCGCTCTCCACCCGGCTGCCCAGCCGGGCGTACCGCCGGAGATGGGACCGGACCCGGGCCAGTACCTCCACCGGCACAAAGGGCTTGGTGATATAGTCGTCCGCCCCGATGTTCAGCCCCAGCACCATATCCTCGGTCTCGCTCTTGGCGGTGAGGAACAGAATGGGGGCGTTGGAGATCTTCCGGATCTCGGAGGTGGCGGTGATGCCGTCCATCTGGGGCATCATAATGTCCATCAGGATCAGGGAGACGTCCTCCCGCTGGACGATTTGCAGCGCCTCCCGCCCGGTGTAGGCTTCCAAGAGGCGGTAGCCCTCCGGGGCAAGATAGATCTTTAAAGCGTTGACGATATCCGGCTGGTCGTCGCAAATCAGGATGGTATACATGAGGCGGCCTCTCTTTCTGTTTTCTGAAAATATTATAGCAATCGGAACTTTAAGAATAAAGAGGGAAAATCCTTAAGATTTCTTTAAGGCCCCCTTGCGCCCCGGCCCTTTTCCCGTTATAATAGTAGCGCGGCCGGGGGCCGACACTGAATATCACGGGGGCCTACTTATGCTGGAAGCCATTCAATCCTGGGGCGCCACGGCGGGGAGCTATCTGGTGGAAAATCTTATTCCCGCCGTCTGTATCACCGCTGTGGGCCTGCTGGTCAACAACATCGTTCTGCGCCTGACCAAGAAGGCGCTGGGCCGCTCCAAGCTGGAAAAGGTGGCCCACAGTCTGATCATCTCCGTGGTCCAGGCGGCGCTGGTGATCATTCTGGTGGTCTCGGTGGCGGCCAAGCTGGGCATCGACGTGACCAGCATCGTGGCTCTGGCCAGTGTGCTGACCCTGGCCCTGTCTCTGGCCCTGCAAAACGCCCTGACCAACGTTATCGGCGGCTTCACCCTGCTCTATACCCACCCCTTCGCCTCCGGCGACTATGTGGAGATCGCCGGTCAGGCCGGCACGGTGAAGGAGATCGGCCTGGCCTATACCAAACTTGCCACCATCGACAATAAGGTGGTCTCCATTCCCAACAGTGCCGTGGTGGCGGCGGAGATCATCAATTTCTCCGAGGGGGGCATCCGCCGGATCGATCTGCACGTCTCCTGCTCCTACGACACCCCGGTGGAGGAGGTGCTCTCCGCCCTAGTGGACGCCGCCCGGGATGTGGGAACGGTGCTGGAAGATCCGGCCCCCTTCGCCGGCGTCCGGGAGTACGGGGACAGCGCCATCATCTACGAGCTGCAGGTCTGGTGCTCCGGGACGGACTACTGGGCCACCCACTTCGGCACCAACAAGCGGATCAAGGAGATTTTCGACGACCGGGGCCTGGAAATGACCTACCCCCATCTGAACGTCCATATTCAAAAGGAAAATCAATAAAATATATAAGGAGTTTTTATGGAGCACGACACCTATGTTTCCCCCCTGTCCACCCGCTATGCCAGCCCGGAGATGCAGCACCTCTTTTCCGAGGATTTCAAATTCCGTACCTGGCGGCGGCTGTGGATCGCCCTGGCCCGGGCGGAGATGGTCCTGGGCCTGGACGTGACCCAGGAGCAGATCGACGAGCTGGAGGCCCACAAGGATGACATCAACTATGAGGCTGCCCAGGCCCGGGAGCGGCAGGTCCGCCATGACGTGATGAGCCACGTCTACGCCTACGGCCTCCAGTGTCCCAAGGCGGCGGGAATTCTCCATCTGGGGGCCACCTCCTGCTACGTTGGGGACAATACGGATATCATCATTCTCCGCCGGGCGGGGGAGCTGGTGCTGAAAAAGGCCGCCCAGGTGGTGAAAAATCTGTCGGCTTTTGCCGAGACCTACAAAAATCTGCCCTGCCTGGGCTATACCCACCTCCAGGCAGCCCAGCTCACCACCATGGGCAAGCGGGCCACCCTGTGGATCAACGAGCTGATCCAGGACATGGAGAATCTGGATTTCCAGCTCTCTCGGCTGCGGCTCTTAGGCTCCAAGGGCACCACCGGCACCCAGGCCTCCTTCATGGAGCTGTTTGGCGGCGACGAGGAGAAGATCAAGCGGATGGAGGAGCTGATTGCCCGGGAAATGGGCTTTGAGGGCGTGGTTCCCGTGTCCGGCCAGACCTACTCCCGGAAGGTGGACAGCTATATGCTGGGCGTCCTGTCCGGCTTTGCCCAGAGCGCCATGAAATTCGGCAACGACCTGCGGATTTTGCAGTCCTTCGAGGAGCTGGAGGAGCCCTTTGAAAAGGACCAGATCGGCTCCTCCGCCATGCCCTACAAGCGCAACCCCATGCGCTCCGAGCGGATCTGCGCCCTGGCCCGGTATGTGATCTGCGACAGCCTGAACCCGGCCTTCACCGCCGGCACCCAGTGGATGGAGCGGACGCTGGACGACTCCGCCAACAAGCGGATCGCGGTGAGCGAGGCGTTTTTGGCGGTGGACGCCATTTTAAACCTGTATATGAACGTGTCTGCGAACCTGGTGGTCTATGAGCAGGTGGTCCGCCGCCGGGTGATGGAGAAGCTGCCCTTCATGGCCACGGAGAACATCCTGATGGAATCCGTGAAGCGGGGCGGCAACCGCCAGGAGCTCCATGAGGCCCTGCGGGTCCACTCCCACGCCGCCGCCGCCAAGGTCAAGCTGGAGGGCGGCCGGAACGACCTGATCGACCGGATCGCCGCCGACCCCCGGTTCCCCCTGACCCGGGAGGAGATCGAGGCCACCCTGGACCCCGCCGCCTTTACCGGTCGGGCCGGCAGCCAGGTCACGGAATTTTTGGAAACCGTGGCGGGGCCGGTGATCGCCCGATTCGGCGGCGAAAATTTGGAAGCGGCGGTCAATCTGTAAAAAATCCGGCCCGAAATGGCCGGTTTTTTTACACTTTTTTATGTAGCTTTTTGGGGGAAAACAGTATATAATGGGAAAGCTGAAAATATAGAAAAAGCGAGGAACCTCCATGGACGAACAGGAACTGAAATTTAAAAGAATGACGGAACCCCCGGTGGAAAAGCTGATCTGCTCCCTGGCGGTGCCCTGCATCATCAGTATGCTGGTCACCAGCTTTTACAACATGGCGGATACCTTCTTCGTGGGCATGCTGAAAAGCAACGCCGCCACCGGCGCGGTGGGCGTTGTGTTTTCCATGATGGCGGTGATCCAGGCGGTGGGCTTTTTCTTCGGCCACGGCAGCGGAAACTACATCTCCCGGGAGCTGGGGGAAAAAAATTACGAGGAAGCCTCCAAAAT
>CANRHF010000048.1 GCA_947630345.1 uncultured Oscillospiraceae bacterium
GTGGTGGAACCGGCGTCGATGCCCAAAAAGCAGTCCCCGGTGTATGTAGCCAGGTCCCCCTTGGGCACCACCGCCTGGGCATGGCGGCGGCAGAAGGCGTCATAGTCCGCCTCCGTCTCAAAGAGAGCCGGCAGCCGGGGCATCTCCATGGTGTAGGCCCGGTCCTGCCCCAGCAGGTTTAGAAGCTCGTCTATATCCACCGCCGGCACCTCCCCGCTCTCCAGCGCCGCCCCCATGGCGGCAAAGAGGTGGGAATTTTCCGGGTCCACAGTGGTCTGAGGGGTGAGCTTCAAAGTACGGATAAAGGCCCGCTTCAGTTCCTTCAGGAAGTGCAGCGGTCCGCCCAGAAAAGCGACGCACCCCCGAATGGGCTTGCCGCAGGCCAGGCCGGAGATGGTCTGGTTCACCACCGCCTGGAAAACGGAGGCGGCCAGATCCGCCCGGGTGGCCCCCTCGTTGATCAGGGGCTGGATGTCCGTCTTGGCAAACACGCCGCACCGGGCGGCAATGGGGTAGATCTGCCGGTAGTCCCGGGCGGCCTCGTTGAGGCCGGCGGCGTCGGTTTGCAGCAGGGAGGCCATCTGGTCGATAAACGATCCGGTGCCTCCGGCGCAGACCCCGTTCATCCGCTCCTCCAGGCCCCCGGTAAAATAGATGATCTTGGCGTCCTCGCCCCCCAGCTCGATGGCCACATCGGTCTGGGGCGCTTCCTTTTTCAGCGCCGTGGCCACCGCCGCCACCTCCTGGTAGAAGGGAAGATTCAGGGCCTTGGCCAAATTGATGGCCCCGGAGCCGGTGAGCTGCACCCGCAGCTGGCAGGGCCCCGTCACCTGCCGGGCCTCCCGGAGAAGGGCCTCCAGGGTCTGCCGGGTGTGGGCCTGGTGGCGCCTGTAATTGCCGTATAGCAGCTTGTCGTCCTCACTTAGCACCACCAGCTTGACAGTGGTGGAGCCGATATCCATTCCCGCGCGGTATTGTGTCATTGCTCTTGCCTCCAGGCTCTATCTTGACGGATCGAAACAGCCTGCCCCATATCCATCCGCAGGCGCATCATCTGCTGGAACCGGTCCTTTCCCACTCGTTCCTCCATTTCCCGCATCCGGGTCTGGGCTTCCTCCGGCAGGGCCAGATTCTCCACCAGCTTCTCCGTCACTCGGTCCAGGTAGTCGGAAAACTGGGCCTGCTCGGCCGGGGTCAGGCAGTCCAGCATGGCGTTCATCCCGTCGGGGAGGCTGGGGACGCAGGCCCGGCCCTCCTCCGTCAGGACGATCCGGGTGCGGCGGCGGTCCGTCCCGTCAGGCTCCCGGGTCAGGAGCCCCGCCTGCTCCAGCTTTTTCAGGGATTCGTTCATGGACTGGAGCCGGATCTGCAAAATAAAGGCCAGATCCCCCGGGGAGATCTCCCCCAGGGCGTTCACCACCGTCAAAATCCGTCCCCTGCCCCGGGTCGCGTCCAGCCCGCCGGCCAGCAGCATGGCCCGCAGGCGGCACAGCCGGAGGCAGCGCTCCAAAAGCGTAATTTTCCCGATGATCTCCAGCGTCCGTTCCATGGCCCGGCCTCCCGTGTAATATATCAGGTACCTGTTATATTTTAGCAGGGGAAGCGCTGCTTTTCAATGGATAATCTGCCAGAAAATTGTCGAAAAAGAGGCCCCCTCAATCGGGAATATGCCGATTCCCGCCTTTCGCGCCCCGTCATCGACGCATTTCAAAAATTTCCTCAAAATAGGGCTATTCTTTTCCGCAGGGGTGTGCTATAATTATACACAGATTCTCAGCACTCCCCCGTGCGAAATAGAACAAAAAGGAGAGAAAAAGAATGAAGAACGTCATCCGCCGCGCCCTCACCATTCTGCCCGCCATTTTGCTCCAGGCCCTGTGGCTCTTTGTCCTCTTTCAGTGGCTGGCGCCCTGGGCGGCGCTGATCAACGCCGTACTGTCCGTGCTGGCGCTGCTCTTCGTCCTGTACCTGATCACCAAGCAGGACGAGAGCACCTACAAGATCCTCTGGCTGCTGGTGATCCTCACCTTCCCCTTGCCCGGCGCTCTGCTGTATCTGGTCTTCGGCAACAAGCGCACCACCCGGCCTCTGCAAAAGAAGTTCAGCGCCACCCCGCCCCTGCCCACTGACGCCACCGACCCGGAGCCGGTGTACCAGGCCCTGGCAAAGGAGGACCGCCGCCTGAGCCAGACCTTCCGGTGGGTGCAGAATAAAACCGGCTTCCTGCCCTACCCCAACCAAGCCGCCCAGTACTATCCCCTGGGAGAGGCGCTGTTCCCGGAAATGCTGGCGGAAATGAAAAAGGCGGAGAAATTCATCTTCGTGGAGTATTTCATCATCGATAACGGCCTGATGTGGGGCTCCATGGTGGACATCCTGGCTGAAAAGGCCGCCCAGGGCGTGGACGTGCGGGTGCTGTACGACGATCTGGGCAGCATCTCCACCTACACCAAGAAGGACGTGGAGGCCCTCCAAAAGAAGGGCATCCGCTGCGTGGCCTTCAACCCGCTGCTGTTCATCAAAGGCACCCTGAACTGCCGGGACCACCGGAAAATGCTGATCATCGACGGGAAGGTGGCCTTCAGCGGCGGCGTCAACCTGGCCGACGAGTATATCAACCACATCGTCAAATATGGCCACTGGAAGGACATCGGCTTCAAGCTCACCGGCCCGGCGGTGGAGAATTACACCCGGATGTTCGCCCAGTTCTGGAACGCCTTCGCCGGGGAGCGGGTCCCCGACTCCTATATCGTGGAGCGGCCCGTGGAGCTGGCGGGGTCCGACGGTCTGGTACTGAGCTACTACGATTCCCCCCTGGGGGTAGACGCCATTTCCAACGAGCTGTATATCGACCTGCTGAGCCAGGCGGAGGAGTCGGCCTGGTTCTTCACCCCCTACCTGATGCCCGGCAACGCCCTGCTGGACGCCTTCGTGCGGGCGGCCCGGCGGGGTGTGGACATTCGGATCATCATGCCCGGCGTGCCGGATAAGAAGCTGGTCTATCGGATGTCCCGCAGCTTCTATGAGGTGCTTTTGGAAGCGGGGGTCAAAATCTATGAGTACACCCCCGGCTTCGTCCACGCCAAGGCCTGCCTGATCGACGGCAAGGTGGGCACCGTGGGCACCGTCAACCTGGACTACCGCAGCCTGTTCCTCCACTTTGAGAACAACTCCCTGTTCTACCGGGCCTCCCTGCTGGAGGACCTGAAGGCGGACTTCCTGGCCACCCAGGAGCAGAGCGTGGAGCGGACGCTGGACAGCCTGAACCGGAGCTTTGGAAAATGGCTGGTAGACGGTGTGCTGCGGATCTTCACCCCGCTTTGCTGATCTTGATGTAAAATACGGGCTCCCCGGTAAAAGCGGCGCTTTTACCGGGGAGCTTCCGTATTATTTTGGCCGGTCAGGTCGCCTGCAAGCGCCGCTTCTTAAGCCCCAAGCAGCACAGGGCGATCACCCCGGCGGTCAGGGCCAGGCTGACGGGATAGACCGCCATCAAGGTGGCGAAGGTGGGGTCCTTGGGGAACACGAAGCTCACCCACAGGATCCTGGTCCCGCAAGTAAAGACCAGGGCACACAGCGCCGGCACGGCGCTCATGCCGAAGCCCCGGAGGTAGCCCGAGAGGACCTCCACAAACTCGGTGAACACATAGCCCAGCAGAATATACCGCAGCCGGATCATGCCGAAGTGCAGCACCTCCGGGTCCCGGTTGAAAATGGACAGCAGGCTCTCGCCGAACAGGAGCATCACCGCCGCTGTCACCACGAAAAAGCCCATGCAGAAGCGCAGGCTCAGCTTCAACGTACTCTGGCAGCGGTCCAGCTGCCCCGCGCCGTAGTTCTGGCCCACCAGGGTGGTGCAGGCCTGGCCGAAGGAATTGATGATGCTGTAAATAAACATCTCCAGGTTCGCCGCCGCCGAGGAGGCCGCCAGAATGGCGGTGCTGTCCAGGGAGTTGACGGCGGACTGGACGCAGATATTGGACAGGGAGAACACCATGCCCTGGACCCCGGCGGGCATCCCGATCCGCAAAATCCGCCGCAAAATCTTCCAGTCCACCCCTAGGGCCTTGATATCGATCCGCACATCCCCGGTCTTCCGGCAGAGCAGGAAAAACAGCACCCCCGCGCTGACGGCGTTGGAGGCCACCGTGGCGACAGCCACCCCATCCACCGTCCGCTTGAGTACCAGCACAAAGAACAGATTGAGCAGCACATTCAGCACCCCGGAGGCGGTGAGTACCAGCAGAGGCGTCCGGGTGTCCCCGGCGCTGCGGAAAATGGCGGCCTCGAAATTGTAGAGCAAAATCACCGGCAGACCCGCCAGATAAATCCGCAGATACAGCGCCGCCAGATCGAACACATCCGCCGGCATCGTCATCAGCCGCAGCAGAGGCCTAACAAAAAGCTGCCCCGCCAGACCCATGACCAATCCCCCCAGAACCGACACCACGATGGAGGTGTGGATGGCCCGGCGGATGCTGTCGTGGTCGCCCATGCCGATGCACTGGGCGATCAGCACGTTGGCGCCCAGGGAAACCCCCACAAAAAGATTGACCAGCAGATTGACAACGGCGCTGTTGCCTCCCACGGCGCCCATGGCCGCCTTGGCCAGGTCCTCGTCCGGGACGAAATTGCCCACCACCGCCACGTCCGCCGCGTTAAAGAGCTGCTGGAGCATGGCCGTGGCCGCCAGAGGCAGGGCCAGAAGCAGCAGCTTGTCCCAGAGGCTGCCGTGGATCATGTCGACGTCACGCTGCCGAATTGCCTGTTTCATTTTGAAGATCTCCAATATCAGAATCCGTGCCCAATGGGCACCTTATCATACCCCTTTTCCCCCGAAATGTCAATAGGAAAAGCCCCCAACCCTGCGGGCTGGGGGCCAATTTCAAATCTTATCCGCAAGAACGTTACCGGGCATGCCCAGGAGGTGTAACGATTACCACCATCCCGGTGCGTACTGGCCGCGGGCCCTGCCCGCCCTACCACTCCTTTGTCTTGGCTTCCCGGCGGAGCCGCCAGATCTGGATTTGATAATACAGCGCCGGAAGGGCGGAAAGCGCCGCCAATACCCAAAAGACCACATGGGGAAACACCACGCCGAAAAACACAAACATCGCGGCTATGCACAGCCAGGGTCCCCGCAGCACCCCGGCGCAGGCGATCTGGTCCTCGTAGGTGGTGTGCAGCTCAAAAGGCTTGCCGTCCGCCTCCTTCTCCACGATCAGCAGCTCCCGGTCATAGGTGGTGGCGTTGGTTGCGATCCGGCCCCCCGGCTCCGCCCAGGGCCGCCAGCGGACCTTGCCCACGGTATAGCTGAGGTTGATATTCTTGTAGAACGTCCGGTAGCCCAGATCCTCCAGGAATTGCCGGTAGTCCTCCGCGTCCTTCCGGGACTTCTGGCCCACAAACTCCACCCGGTACTCATACTGCCCGGGTCCGCATTCCTCAAATTCGTAGAGGAGCTTCTCCGTCCTTGCCAGCCGGAAGCCCTGGGCGGCCATCCGGTTCAGCCATTTCTCCTGGGCCGCCAGGGCCCCGCCGAAAAATCGATAGCACTTCTTACTCATGTCGCGCCTCCCATGATCCGGCTGGCCGTCTCCGCCAGCGCCCGCAGCCTCTGTAACTCCCGCTCCGCTCTCTCCCGCCCCAGGGGGGTGACGCAGTACTCCTTCTTCCGGCCCTTGGCCTCCCCCCAGGGGGCGATCCAGCCCTTTTCCAGCAGGGTGTTCAGGGCGCCATACAGCGTCCCCGCCCCCAGCTCCAGCCGCCCGTGGGTCTCCTCCTCAATGAACTGCATCACCGCGTACCCGTGCTTGGGGGTGTACAGGGAGAGCAGAATGTAAAACGTCACTTCCGTCAACGCGCCGCCTTTTGCGTTGTCCCGCAACTCCCTTCCCTCCTTATTACGTTTACTGTAATTACTATATCACTAACCGTAATAATTGTCAAGAGGTTTTCCGTAAAAATCCCCCACTTTTTTCCAGTCCGTCATACATTGTTCAGAATTGCCTGGTATGATAAGGGCAAAAATGGAGGCGGTCACATGAAAAACTTTTTCCGGCGCATATCAGACGGGTTCCGCTCCTTTATGGCGGGGCGCTACGGAGCCGACGAGCTGTCCAGTTTTCTCTCCATCGCGGCGCTGGTGCTGCTGGTCCTGTCCGCCTTGGTAAGGCAGCTATTTTTCCTCTACTTCCTGGCCCTGGGGCTGCTCATCTGGTCCACCTTCCGGATGTTGTCCCGGAACACGCTGAAGCGGCGGCAGGAGCGGGAAGCGTATCTTCGGTTCTTTGGCCACTTCCGGCAGAAGTGGAACCTGATAAAAAACCGTTGGCGGGATCGGAAGACCCACCGCTACTATACCTGCCCCAGCTGCCACGTCACCATCCGCGTCCCCAAGCCGGAGAAGGGGAAGACCATCGCCATCACCTGCCCCAAGTGCGGCAATCGCTTTGAAAGGAAAAACTGACGCCCATGGATCCCATTCACCTTTTAGTCACCTTTGACAAGAATTACATCCCGCCCTTCCAGGTGCTGGCCAAGTCCCTGGCGGTGAACAACCCGGCGGAGCGGTTCCACATCTGGCTGCTCCACAGCGCCATCCCGCGGGAGACGCTGGACGACCTGGCGGCCTACTGCGGCAATCTGGACATGGCGCTGACCCCGGTGGCGATCGACCCAGCCCTGTTCGCCGGGGCCCCTGTGTCCAAGCAGTACCCCCAGGAGATGTACTACCGCCTTCTATCGCCCCTGCTGCTGCCGGAGAGCCTGGACCGGGCGCTGTACCTGGACCCGGATATTCTGAACATCAACCCCGTCCGGCCTCTGTGGGAGCTGGACCTGGGAGACGCCGCCTTCGCCGCCGCCTCCCACAGCGGTATTTTTGAGCTGATCAACGACGTCAACCAGCTGCGCCTGGGAAACGAGACGGATTACTTCAATACAGGCGTCCTGCTGATGGATCTGGGCAAGGCCCGCTCCCTGGTCCGGGCGGAGGACCTCTTCCGCTGCGTCCGGGAGCAGCCGGAGCTGCTGCTTCTGCCGGATCAGGATGTGTTCAATCTGCTCTATGGGAAAAATACCCTGCCCATCAACGACGCGGTGTGGAATTACGACGCCCGGTATTACTCCGCCTATCTGCTCAAAAGCGAGGGACGATACCAGATGGACTACGTTCTGAAAAACACGGTGTTCCTCCACTTCTGCGGCAAGCAGAAGCCCTGGAAGACCCGGTCCGCCCAGCGGTTCACCATTCTGTACAAGCACTATATGCGCCTGGCGGCGCTGGAAGCCGGGGCTACCGCCTGACCTTCGCATATCTTTCATACGTTTGCCCCCGGCCGCGCGGCCGGGGCGCTTTTTTGTTTTCCATAAATTGTTTCGCATGCCTCTCCCCAGGGTTGAAAAGCGGGGAAAAACCGGGTATAATGGACGTATCCCGATGGAAACGGAAGGAGGATGGCCTATGCGATGCGTCAAATGCGGCAGTGAACTGGAGGAAGGTGCGGCGTTCTGCCCCCGCTGCGGGAAAAAAGTCTCGGAGGAGGATCCGGGACTTCCCATCTACCAGTGTGAGGTAAAGGGCCTGCTGCGGTCCGGCAAGCTGCTGGTCTATCAGGACAAAGCAGAGTTTGTCGTAAGCCCAGTGCAGAAAATGACCTTCCGCTACGCTTCCCTGGCGGCGGTCCGGAAGGGGCTGGACCGTATCAATTTCGTCATGGAAGACGGGCGGACGGAGGCTTGCCTGGTGAACCGGAAGAACCTGCACGAGGCGTTTTATGTGATCGATCAGGCCGTCAAGCCCTATTTGGAAAAGCGCGCCAGCCTTCTTCAGGAGCAGGGCGTCCGCTTTTCCTTCCCCAGCAGCCCCTCGGGCCTGGGCGGCGTACTCAGCAATGGCCTGCTGAATATCCTGGATGATCGGTGCGATTACACGACCCCCGCCGGGAAAAAGGAAAGCGTCTCCTACCGGGACGTAAAAACGGCCCAGGTGACCGGCCTGGGCGTCCTGGAATTTACTATGTACGATGGGACCCGGAGGGCCAAGAGCTGCGGGAGGAGGTCTCCGCCTTTTTCCAGACGGCGCTGACGCCCTTCGCGGAGGAGCGGAAGGCCCGGCTCCTGGCCATGGGCATCCTCTTTTCCTTCCCACGCAGCCAGGGCACCCTCAATATCTATGCCGACCGGCTGGAATTTCTCGGAAGCGCCGGGCAGCAGGAGGTTGTCCCCTTCCCGGAGATTCGGGCGGTTTACACCTATGAAGACAGCCTGGAGGCCGCTCTGCCCGACGGGACCAGCAAGCTGTTCCCCATAGATCCGGATCTTCGGGCCCAGGTCCTCGATTTCCTGACGAAGGCCATCGAGCCCTATGAAGCCCAGCGGACCCAGGGCTTTGACTGCTCCTTCGGGTCCGATGAAACGCTGGAGATCAACCCAGAGCGGGGCGTTTTTCATGTGCTTCGCCAAAATGGCCGGGAAATCTCCGAGGAATACAAGCTTACGGATCTGGTCCAGGCGGAGATGGTGGAAACAAAAGCCGGCCGGGACCTGGTCAGCGCCCTGCTGGCCGCCCCCACCGGCAAAACCGGCGAGGAACGGGTTTCGGAGCTGGGCGTTCTGCTGACCCTCCAAACCGGCGGGGAGCCGGTGGAAGTATCGGTCCGCATCGGCAGCTTCCCCTTCGGCGTCAGCCGGACCAGCCCGGACTATGGGCAGTCCGCGGCGGAGCAGGCCAAATTGGCAAGTTTTCTTGCGGAGCGCTGCCCCAACTGCCGGCTGGTCCTCCTCCCCCCGGTGGAAACAGCCGCTCCCCAGGCCCTTCCGCAGCCGGAGACGCCGCCCGCGGTGGAGGCCCCCGCCGCGGAGCGGGCGGAACGGAAAGCCGCCGGCGTGGAGCGAGGCCAGTTCGGGACGCTTATCGACGGGATCCGAAACTTTGTGGAGCAATGCGGGACGCCCATGACCATCGCGATCCAGGGGGACTGGGAATCCGGCAGCGGCAGCTTTCTACGGATGGTCTACGACAGCCTCAGCGGGAACGTGTTCTGGCTCAGCACCTGGCAGTTCTCCCAGTCCGTCCCCAAGGAGCAGCTTCCCCTGCTTCTGGGCGGCAACCTCATCGAGCTTCTGGAGGGCGCGGGCAGCGCGGAGGCCAAGTCCCGGGCGAAGCTGCTGACCAAGGGGGTCATCGGCATCGCCTCCGGATTGTTCCTCAAGGGCGCGGCGGACAGCCAAACCTTGACCAACGCCCTCTTCGGAACCGATCCCGACAACTCCCTGGAGCAGAAGGTCAAACAGTTCCAGGCCCTGGTCAAGCGCAAGGCCAGCGCCGGAAACGGGCGGGTCCTCTTCTTTGTGGATGGTCTCAACCGACTTGCCCCTGCCCAGGCGGTGGAGCTGCTGGACGCCATGCGCTATTATCTGGACTGCCCCGGCTGCGTTTTCATCGCGTCAGTGGATCGGGAGCGGGTCGTCCAGGGCATGGAAGGAAGGGGCGAAAACGGAGAGGCCTATTTCGATAAGCTCTTTAAAACAGGCTTCCGGGTGCTCCAGAGCAGCTTCGACGTACCCAAATATGTGGAAGACAATCTGGGCCGGGCAAATATCCGCCCCCAGGACCCGGAGGAATTGGAGCATTACAGCCAGCTGGCGGTCCTCTCCGTGGGCCCCGACCCCAAGGCCCTGGAGCGGCTGTTCAGTTCCCTGCTGCTTCTGCGAAGCGTGATGGGCGAGGCCGCCTTCGCTTCCCGCCAGCGGCGGCTGACCATGTTTGCCCTGCTGTGTATGCAAAGCAGGTTCCCCGGCGCCTACCGGGAGCTGGTGCGAAAGCGGGACCTGCTCACTCCCGCGTTTCTCTCCGCCTTGGCCGCCGGCGCCGGCCCAGAGGATTGGGCCGGTCCTGAGGAAGGGGAACAGCCGGCGTTCCTGGCTTTCTTTCAGGATCTGTGCGCCGCCATCGACATGGACGGGGAGCGGGGGATCTCCCAGGAGGACTGCGCCGCCTTTGCCGAGGCTCTGTCCGCCTCCGCCGTCACCTCCATGAAATGATTAGACGTTAAAACCCCCGGCTGGGAAGCGGCAGCTTCCCAGCCGGGGGCCCTTTTCCAATTTACCACTCATACTTGAGTTCTTCTCGGGTAAAGCCGTATTTTTTCAAAAATTCCTCCAGATCCCGGTCGTCCCGAATCAGCATGACCTCGGTGAACCGGCCCGTCTCCTCCGATTTGTACCCCGCCACCTTCTCGCCGGTGCAGATGCTGCACCGGATCACGGGCTCCTTTCCCGTCCGGTCAAAGGACGGCTTGGCGGGCTTTTTGAAAAACGAAAACATCGAACCATCCTCCTGTCCCAAAAAATCCATCCTATACGGGAAGTGTAGCAAAATCCCGCCCCTTTGTCAAGCAATTTTCCTGCCATCCAATTCCTGCCGGCGCCGCGGCAGTCGCATAAATCCCCTTTTCTTGCAAACAATAGCAGCGGAAGCAAATGCGCTAGCCACTGGTAAAGGAGAGGAAAAACTATGAAAGCAACAGGCATCGTCCGCAGGGTGGACGATCTTGGCCGGATCGTCATTCCCAAGGAGATCCGGCGCACCCTGAAAATCCGGGAGGGTGACCCGTTACAGACAACATTGACGCCGTGCCAGCGTTTCACCTTCGCCACACTGGATCTGGCCAGGCGAATGGGCTGGACATAGTACATAGAACCCCCCTGGGGCCGGCCGCATTGGCCGCCCCAGGGGGGGTATTGCCTTTAGATTGTCACGAGGACTTTAAGCTCTCAAAATCTGTTATTACTCTGCCTCGATGAGCAAAGAACGATCATCGGCTGTGCCAATCTTATAAAACTCCGGGACGCCAAAATTGATAGTTACAGATTTTACTTCTATTAGGTAAGATGACATGGGTTTGCACCTTTCTGGGTCAAACAAAACCAGGTTTACACCGCCAGCGTGTAATGAACTATTGTATCTAAGCCCGTCAAATCCCATCTTTTTGATTTCCTCTGCCAGATATTGTGTGGGTATGTATTTTGAGGCGTCTCCGTTGTGCGGCTTCGAAAACATTTTTCCAATTGAGTTATAGAGGCTTGGAAAATGAATACTAGGCTCAGATGTCTCCTCCTGAATGTCTAACGTTAAGTCATATACCTTTACATCTTGCATAAGCCTTAGCTCAGCGACGCTCACGGTTTGTCCTATAAACGGTCGTATTTCATAAATAGGTGTCATGTTGTCCTCACATAAATATAGGTACCGAATATGATTAGGATTTGCCCTGCCACTTGGAACCAACTCAGCAGGCGGGGCTGTAGAATTTTTAGCGTTATATCCCTTAAATTTCACATTTTTCTGCCATTTTTTCTGTGCCTCAATTATCTTTTCTGATAGTACGGAGTCATCTGAATAACGCGGATCATAATTATTGCAGTTAAACAGCAGCATTTCTTTTTGATAATTAGGCGCGTTAGATAAGGTTTCTTTAATATCTGTCTTTGATGTTCCCATAGCCTTTAAGTAGTACTCTAACAGTTTGTCAATGCCGGTTGAATCAAAGGGTCTTGCCCGATAAAATATAGAACCCTTCGTAAGCGTTTTTGTTGCGCGTTCCGATTGCTTATGCAGTTCTTCGATAATCGGATTGTCAGAAGAAAAACGATTTTTATAGATTAGGTCATGTTCGAACGCATTCCACTGCTCGTTTTTCCTGTTTTCATCCTCAAGCATGAGCATGAGAATGAAAAGAATTGTATACCAATAATCATCGTTTTCCGTATAGTCCTTATTCGATTCGTACTGAGCCATATAAATGTGTCTCTCTTTCTATTTGTGATTTATACTACCGCATGATTCTCCATACTGTTTCGTCGCCGCAGATGTTGCGGATTTTGAGGCGAAGCGGCTTTTTGTCACAGCGAATCTGTCCGTTCCAAAATTCTTTTGTTTTCACGCCGTTTGCGATCACATAGCCGTTTTTGTCAATTTTGATCTCACTGTCGGA
>CANRHF010000049.1 GCA_947630345.1 uncultured Oscillospiraceae bacterium
GATCGCCCAGCTGGACGCCTTTGACTCCGGCAACCCGGCGGACCCCGCGGCCATCACCGATACCCCGGTCTACGGCGCGAAGAATGGCCGCACCCTGATCGAAATGCGGGGCCTGGACTTTGACGATCCCCAGTGGGACGAGCTGCTGGACCAGCTGACCACCGAGGACTATTTCCAGACCATCTCCCGCTCCGGCTATGGCGTGGAATTCATCGCCTCCGTCAACAAGCCCTTCACCATCGACGCGGACACCGCCGCCGGCCTGATCTACGGCGGCACCGGCAAGATGTTCCCCAATCCCATGACCGTTGCCCAGACCTGGAACCTGGAGATCGCCACGGAATATGGCCGGATGATCGGCAACGAGGCCCTCATCGGCGGCTGCAACGGCTGGTACGCCCCCTCCATGAACATTCACCGGACGCCCTTCTCCGGCCGGAACGGGGAATACTACTCCGAGGACGGATTCCTTTCCGGCGCCGTGGCTTCCCGGGAGATCTACGAGGCCGCCGCCAAGGGCATGTACACCTTTATCAAGCACTTTGCCTTCAACGATCAGGAGAATCACCGGGGCGACCGGCCGGGCCAGTACAGCGTGGCCACTTGGCTCAACGAGCAGTCCGCCCGGGAGATCTACCTGAAGCCCTTCGAGATGTGCATGAAGGTGGGCGACGTGGAGCTGAACTATGTGGAAAGCGACGGAAACGGCGGCTACCGGAACGCCAGCCGGATGATCCGGGCCAGCCAGGCGGTCATGACGGCCTTCAACCGGGTGGGCGCCACCTGGACCGGCGGTTCCTACAATCTGCTCACCGGCCTGCTGCGCAATGAATGGGACTTCCACGGCTTCATCATCACCGACGCCGCCAACGACGGTGTGTTTATGGACGGCTATCAGATGATCGAGGCGGGCGGCGACGCCAATTCCGCCCGGTTCAACTATGATCCTGACGACGCCGCCACATACCACTATGGCAGAGAGGCTATCCACCGGCTGCTGTACACCATTGCCAACTCCAACGCCATGAACGGCGCCATGCCTGGCAGCGTGTTCAAGGACGGCATGCGCCTGTCCCAGAAGCTGATCCTGGGGGTGGACGTGGTGCTCGGCCTGCTGATTTTGTGGTTTGCCTATGTGCTCTTCCGGGGCTTCAAGCCCAGCAAGCGGAAGCTGGCGAAGCTGGAAAAGAAGCGCGCCAAAAAAGAGGCCAAGCGCCAGGCCAAGCAAAACGGATAATATTTCAAAAGCCCGCCGGTCCCCCGGCGGGCTTTCGCTTATGAAAAGAGGGGAGAAGCATCCATTCCCCATCGGCAAAATTGCCGATGGGGAATGACCGAAGGGGTCAATTACGGTTTTCCGCCGCACCGCTGATCAGCTGGTGGCAAAGGCCGGACAGTGCCTCTCGATCCTCCCCAATGGCGAAGAGGAGATATTTGCCATTGCGCTCCAGAATGAAGTTCTCAAACCGCGCCGCCTGCTCCGGAAAATACATCTCGAACCCCGTTCTCTGGTCCTCGGCATAGGTTTTCAGCGCTTCTTCTAACCGATCCGCCGCTTTCGCGTCGGTCCCCTCGAGCAGAATAAACTGATTGGCCGAAGAACCCACCGTCACGCCGTAGTATCTGGCGTCCACCAAATCCGCTGTCGACGCTTCGACCCGATCCCCATCCAGGAGCAAAAGCTCCGGCACCGATCCAGGGTCCATCATGGCCATTTCCCCGGAAAAATACCCGCTGGCGCACAGAGTTTGGGCAATGGCGTCCAGATCCAATTCCATTTCCTCATTGTGCGCCGTTTCCTCGCAGGCGGAGAGGGAGAAAAGGAGAAGCGCGGCCATGACGGCTGATAAAAGTCGTTTTCTCATGGAATCGGTTTCACCTCGTTTCCAGCTCAAACTGGTCGGCCCAGGTGTGAAGGAGCTCGTCGGCCTGGGCGGCGGCGGAGGGCGGGTAAGCGGCGTGGAGGGTGTAGAGGATGCCGGCACAGATGATGTGGCCGTCATAGGTGACAAAGCCGCTCTCCAGAGTGGTTGAGCGGAGCACATGGCAGGTGTAACCCCCAGCGGCGGTGAATTTCTCCTCCGTGTAATCCACATCCTCCGTGGCGCGGGCGCTGAAGATGGCGTCCGAAGAGTCGTTCTCCGTGCGCAGCCACGCCTCGGCCTGGAGAAGCACGTCCCCCTTCCGGCATTGGGTTATCATGCTCACACTGGCGATTTCCCCCTGCTGTCCACCATAGACGGAGATCGTCGTCCCCGCCTCCTCCACATTCCAACGGATGGGCCGGAGCTCCTCAAGGCCCACATACTCCAGGGCCTGGGCGGCGGTGCTGAACGTGCGGATATAGACGTTGGGGTCCTGGTTTGACCAGGGGGCGGCCTCCTCCAGCTGGCGGCGGATGAGCGCCGGGACCTCCCGAATTTCGCCGGTCAGTGCCTTTTCCGGGAACGGCGTCAGCTGGGCGTAGATGTCGTAGCCGGACTCAAAGCCCCGGTCCCCCTTTCGGAACTTCTCCAAGAGCATGGTCCCCGCCCCGGTGGCTGCGACGGTAACCGGCACCAGAACGAGGCACACGCAGGCGGCGGCAAGCAAGACCCGCACGGCCCGGCTACGCCGTTTTTTTGGAAGCTCGGCGTCCATCAGGTCCTCGTCAATGAGGCCAAGGACGTCGGCGATCCTCGGTACGTTCATATGGAAATACCTTCCTTTCTTAGATCCTCTCTCAGACGGTTCCGGACACGAAACAGGAGGGATTTCACCTTGTTTTCGCTGAAGCCGTACCGTCCGGCGATATCCCGCACGGAGTCGAAGTACCAGTAGCGTCGGACGAATATGCACCGGGCCTCCGGGCTCTGTTCTTTGAGAAAACGCCCAATGAGCTGGGCCAGCTCCTCGTCCTTCACATCAGGTCGGAAGCTTTCGTCCGGCAGGACCTCCGCAAGCTCTGACAGGGGCACCAGGCACCCGGCAGAGCGTTTCCCGGCGGCGTCGTGGCGGAGCCTTTTCAGGGCTTGGCGGCGGGTGACGCCGGCGGCGAACGCCTTCAGGCTCCGGGGCCTTGCCGGGGGAATGGCGTCCCAAAGCGCCAGGTAGACGTCGTTGACACATTCCTCCGCATCCTGGGCGGAACCCAGGATGTTGTTCGCCAGCTGACGGCAGAGGGGGCCGTACTTGGCCTCCGTCTCCCGGAGCGCCCGCTCGTCCCGGGCAATATAGAGTTGGATAATCGCCTCGTCCTCCACGCTTTCGCCTCCTTTTCCTTTCAGGGCCCTTCACCCTATATGTACCCTTTTTTCTCTCCCCGGTTGCGGAAAAGGGAAAAAATAGTTTCAATTCAAGCCTTGTCGAATTGGGACGAGAAAAAAGCCGCGGGACCCGCGTGTTCCACGGCGTAGTGCTGTCCATTTCCAAATATAACTAAAGCCTTGATTTCGTTTTCAAAATCAAGACTTTTTTGGTAGACAAAAATGTGAGGTATACGAACAACCAGTGTTCGTATACCTCGCAAGTGGTGGAGACTACAGGACTCGAACCTGTGACCTCATGCGTGTGAAGCATGCGCTCTAACCTGCTGAGCTAAGCCTCCGGGTGACGAGGTGTATTATACCACGAATTGGGAAAATGTCAAGACTTTCTTGGGAAAAAGTTTCACTCTGCCCTCCGCCGGAGGGGCGGAGGGCAGAGGAGCGCCTATTTTCCTGGCCGGTAGCTGTCCTTCAAGCTCACGGAGCGGTTGAAGACCAGATGGCCGGGAGCGGAGTCCTTGCTGTCCGGGCAGAAGTAGCCCAGTCGCATGAACTGGTAGGAAGCGGGAGCCTGGGCATCCCGCAGGCTGGCTTCCACCTTGCAGCCGGTGAGGATCTCCAGGGAATCGGGATTCAGGCAGGCCAGGAAATCCTTCCCGGCGGCGTCGGGGTCCGGGTCGTTGAATAGATTGGAATACTGCCGCACCTCCGCATCGCAGCAGTTGGAGGCGTCCACCCAGTGGATGGTGCTCTTGACCTTCCGCCCGTCGGCGGGGTCGCCGCCCCGGGAGTCCGGGTCGTACTCGCAGAGGACCTCGGTCACGTTTCCGGCCTCGTCCTTGACGCAGCCGGTACACTTGACCACATAGGCGCCCTTCAGCCGCACCTCGTTGCCGGGGAAGAGGCGGAAGAATTTGCCCACCTTCTCCTCCATAAAGTCGTCGGCCTCGATCCACAGGTCCCGGGAGAAGGTGACGGGCCGGGTGCCGGCGTGCTCGTCCATGGGGTTATTTTCAATGTCGAAGACCTCCTGCCGGCCCTCGGGGTAGTTGGTGACGGTGAGCTTGATCGGTTTCAGCACAGCCATGACCCGGGTGGCGGTCTCGTTCAGGTCCTCCCGAAGGCAGTGCTCCAGGAAGTCGTAGGCGATGGTATTGGGGGCCTTGGCCACGCCCACCCGGTCGCAGAAGGTACGGATGCTCTTGGGGGTGTAGCCCCGGCGGCGCAGGCCGCAGAGGGTGGGCATTCTGGGGTCGTCCCAGCCGGAGACCCGGCCCTCCTCCACCAGCTGGCGGAGCTTCCGCTTGGACATAACGGTGTGGTCGATGCCCAAACGGGCGAACTCGATCTGCCGGGGATGGCAGGGGACGGAGACGTGCTCCACCACCCAGTTGTAAAGAGGCCGGTGGTTCTCATATTCCAGAGAGCAGAGGCTGTGGGTGATGCCCTCCAGGGCGTCCTGAATGGGGTGGGCGAAGTCGTACATGGGGTAGATGCACCACTTGTCCCCCTGGCGGTGATGATTCATGTGGCGAATCCGGTAAATCACCGGGTCGCGCATATTGAAGTTGCCGGAGGCCAGATCGATCTTGGCCCGGAGGGTGCAGGCGCCGTCCGGGAATTCCCCGGCCCGCATCCGGCGGAAAAGGTCCAGATTTTCCTCGATGGGCCGGTCCCGGTAGGGGGAGACGGCGGGATGGGTCAGATCTCCCCGGTACTCCTTAAATTCCTCCGCGCTCAGCTGGCAGACGTAGGCCAGCCCCTTCTGGATCAGCTCCTCGGCAAACTGGTAGGTCTGCTCAAAGTAGTCCGAGCCGTAGTAGAACCGGTCGCCCCAGTCGAAGCCCAGCCAGTGGATATCCTCCTGGATGGCCTCCACATACTCCGTGTCCTCCTTGGTGGGATTGGTGTCGTCCATTCGCAGATTGCACATTCCACCGTACTTTTCAGCGGTGCCGAAGTCGATAATCAGGGCCTTGCAGTGGCCGATGTGGAGATACCCGTTGGGCTCCGGAGGAAACCGGGTGTGGACCGTCTTCCCCTCGAACTGCCCGCCGGGGGCGATGTCTTCGTCAATAAAGGCGTGGATAAAATTTTTGCTTTCGGTTGCTTCCGCCATGATGCGTTCCATCCTCTCTTGTGCCTTTTAATGATGTGTCATTATACCCGATTTTGACCGCGTTTGCAACCGAAAATCCCGCCGAAATCCCGGATTTCCCCGAATGGGAATGTGTGGATTTTGCACAGGCTGTCACCTCCCGACCAGGGGAATTGTGAAATTTGCGAAAACTCTCTGAAAATTTGAAAAATTTGGGTTGTCATTTCGGCTGTCTTATATTAAAATAGGGGAGAATAAAGGAGGGGGAATTGCTTTGCCTGAACGGATATACGACCGCGTTCTGCTCAAGCTCAGTGGGGAGGCCCTGGCGGGGGACGCCCACCGGGGGCTGGATTTTGAGATCATCGGCCGGGTGTGCCAGGCCATCAAGGACTGCGCCGCCCTGGGGGTGCAGATCGGGCTGGTCATCGGCGGCGGCAACTTCTGGCGGGGCGCCAAGGACGGGGCGGACAAAATGCAGCGCTCCCACGGCGACGCCATGGGGATGCTGGCGACCTTGATGAACGCCATCGCCGTGGCGGACGCCCTGGAAAAGCACGGGGTAGAGGCCCGGGTCCTCTCAGCGTTGGAGATGCCCAAATTCTGCGAATACTTCACCCGGGACCTAGCGGACCGGTACTTAAAAGAGGGGAAGGTCGTGGTCTTCGCCTGCGGCACCGGCAACCCCTATTTCTCCACGGACACCGGCGCGGTGCTCCGGGGGGTGGAGATCGAGGCCGACGCCATTCTCATGGCGAAAAACGTGGACGGCATCTACTCCGCCGACCCCAATGTGGACCCTACTGCTGTCAAATTCGATACTCTGACCTATGACGAGGTTCTGGCCCGGCATTTGCGGGCTACAGACACCACCGCCATGACCTTGGCCATGGACAACCACATGACCCTGGTCTGCTTCGCACTGAAGGACCCGCAGAACATCCTACGGGTGGTATGCGGCGAAAAAATAGGAACCATCGTTAAGGAGGACTGAAAAATGAGCGTAGACTTCAAGGAATTTAACCGGAAAATGGACAAGACCCTCAGTGTGCTGGATGATAATTTCGGCGCGGTGCGGGCGGGCCGGGCCAACGCCCGTGTTCTGGACCGGATCACGGTGGAATACTATGGTCAGGGGACGCCCCTGAACGGAGTCGCCACCATTTCCTCTCCGGATGCCCGGACGCTGGTGATCCAGCCATGGGACACCAAGCTGCTCAAGGATATCCAGAAGGCCATCCAGACCTCCGATCTGGGGATCAACCCCCAGAACGACGGGCGGGTGATCCGTCTGGTATTTCCCCAGCTCACCGAGGAGCGCCGCCGGGACCTGGCCAAGCAGGTCAAAAAGTACGCCGAGGAGGCCAAGGTGGCCCTGCGGAACATCCGCCGGGACGGCATGGACTATGTGAAGGCTTTGAAGAAAAAGTCCGAGATCACCGAGGACGAGCAGAAAAAGGCCGAAAAGGACCTTCAGGAGCTGCTGGACAAGTACATCAAAAAGGTGGACGACGCCCTGGCGGTGAAGGAAAAGGAACTGATGGCGATTTGACCGGCAAATCCACCGGGGCCCTTTGGGGCCCCCGGTTGGGATTTGCCATTTCTGAAATCAGGGAGAATTGATGGGAGATTCTGTTTTACCGCCGCCCCGGCATATTGCCATCATCATGGACGGCAACGGGCGGTGGGCAAAGTCGCGGGGCCTGCCCCGCACCGCCGGCCACGCCGCCGGCGCGGAGGCTTTTCGGCGGATCGCCAACTACTGCCGGAGCCTGGGCGTGGAATATTTGACCGTCTACGCCTTTTCCACGGAAAACTGGCGGCGCTCCGGGGAGGAGATCGCCGGGATCATGGGCCTGCTGGAAAAATACCTCCGGGAGGCCCTGGCGGATATGGATAAGAACCGGGTACGGTTCCGCTTTTTCGGAGATTTGAGCCGCCTGAGCGAAAAGCTCCGGGCGCTGTGCCGGGATGCGGAGAACCGCTCGGGAAACTATGACGTGCAGGTGAATTTCTGCCTGAACTACGGCGGGCGGGACGAGATCATTCGGGCGGCCCGGGCTTTTGCCCAAGCCGCGGCCCAGGGAGCGGCGGACCCGGAGGCGCTGACAGAGGAGGCCTTTTCGGAATACCTCTACTCCGCCGGCGTGCCGGATCCGGAGCTGATTATCCGCCCCTCGGGGGAGAAGCGGATCAGCAATTTCCTTTTGTGGCAGGCCGCCTACGCGGAATTTGTCTTTCAGGATATTTTATGGCCCGACTACCAGCCGGAAGATCTGGACGCGGCCATTGCGGAATACCACCGGCGGTCCCGCCGGTTTGGAGGCGTTTAACGAATGATGTCGACGAGAATTATTACGGCGGCGGTGCTGCTGCCGCTGCTGCTTTTGACGGTTTTGGTCCTGCCCAAGATCTTTACCGCCATTTTATTTGGGGTCATGTCCGCCTTTGCCGCCTATGAGCTGCTCTATTCCACGGAGCTGGTCCGGCAACCCCGGCTGGTGGCGTACAGCATGGCGGCGGCGTTTTTGGTCAACCTGTGGAGTTATTTCGGTTCCCCCGAGGCCTGGGGGATGCTGGGGGCCCTGGTCTTCACCACCCTGCTCTTTGGGGAGATGATGGCCTCCCATGTAAAGGTGCGCTTTGAGAAGGTGGCGCTGTGCCTGGCGGCGGGACTGCTGCTGCCGTTCCTGCTGTCCGGCCTGGTGCGGATCCACGCTGGGAAGTACGGGCGCTATCTGATCCTGATCCCCTTCGTCCTGGCCTTCCTGTCGGACACCGGGGCGTATTTTGCCGGTCGGGCCTTTGGGAGCCACAAGCTCTCTCCGGTGATCAGCCCCAACAAAACCATCGAGGGGGCCGTTGGCGGCGTGCTGACAGCCATGCTGGGCATGGTGATCTACACCCTCATTATGCAGGTGGGCTTCCAGTTTAAGGTCAATTACTTGTTTGCCTTGGTTTACGGCCTGTTGGGCTCTCTGGGCGCCATTCTGGGGGACCTCTGGTTCTCCGTGATCAAGCGCCAGACCGGCATCAAGGACTATGGCAATCTGATTCCCGGCCACGGCGGCATTCTGGACCGCTTTGACTCCATGATGATGGTGGGCCCCCTGACCGAGGCCCTTCTGCTGCTGCTTCCCGTAGTGGTGGGGGAATAAAATGGTCCGCAATCTTTGTATTCTGGGCTCCACCGGCTCCATCGGGCGGCAGAGCCTGGAGGTGGCCGCCCATCTGGGCATTCCCGTTTCCGTCCTGGCCGCCGGAACGAAGATCGATCTTCTGGCGGAGCAGTGCCGGACCTTTCGCCCCAAGCTGGCGGTGACCGCCACCCGGGAGGGGGCGGACGCTTTAAGGCAGGCCCTGTCCGGCCAGCCCATCCAAATCGCCTGGGGGGAGGCGGGGCTGCTGGAAGCCGCCGCCTTTCCGGGGACCGACTGCGTCATCACCGCCGTGGTGGGGATGCTGGGCCTAAAGCCTACCCTGGCGGCCATCGCCGCCAAAAAGCGCATTGGCCTTGCCAACAAAGAGACCCTGGTCTGCGCCGGAGAGCTGGTGATGGCGGCGGCGGCCCGTCATGGGGCGGAGATTGTGCCTGTGGACTCGGAGCATTCCGCCATTTTTCAGTGTCTCATGGGCTGTGCCGACCGCCGGGAGGTGGAAAAGCTGCTGCTGACCTGCTCCGGCGGGCCCTTTTTCGGCAGGAGCCGCGGGGAGCTGGAGACCGTCACCAGCCGGGACGCCCTGCGCCATCCCAACTGGAGGATGGGTCCCAAGATTACCGTGGACTGCGCCACATTGATGAACAAGGGCCTGGAGGTCATCGAGGCCATGCGGCTCTACGGCCTGCCTCAGGAGCGGGTGGAGGTGCTGATCCACCGGCAAAGCATCGTCCATTCCCTGGTTTCGTTCCGGGATGGGGCGGTGCTGGCCCAGCTGGGGACGCCGGATATGCGGCTGCCCATCCAGCTGGCCATGACCTATCCCGAACGGGTGGAGAGCCTGGCCCCGCCGCTGGATCTGACGGCCTGCGGGCCCCTGACCTTTGAAAAGCCGGACCTGGAGACGTTTCCCTGCCTGGCCCTGGCCCTGGCCTGCGCTCGGGCGGGGGGGACCGCCTGCGCCGCCATGAACGGCGCCAACGAGGCGGCGGTGTCTCTGTATTTAAAGGATCAAATCGGGTTTTACGATATTTATCGCCGGGTTTCCCAGGCCGTGGAGGCGGTCCCCTACGTCCGACAGCCAGATCTGGATCAGATTTTGGAGGCGGACCGGCTTGCCCGGGCCCTTGCCGGGAAGCTCTGACGGAAAGGAAGGAAAAATTTGAGCATTCTCTTTGCCATCGTGCTGTTCAGTGTGCTGATCTTTGTCCACGAGCTGGGGCATTTTATCACCGCCAAACTCTCCGGGGTGCAGGTCAACGAATTTTCCCTTTTTATGGGCCCCGCCATCTATAAAAAGCAGGTAGGGGAGACCCTGTACGCCATCCGGTGCATCCCTATCGGCGGCTACTGCGCCATGGAGGGGGAGGATGAGGAATCGGAAAACCCCCGGTCCTTCCAGCGAGCCGCCTGGTGGAAGCGGCTGATCATCCTGGCCGCCGGGTCCTGCATGAACCTTCTGGCGGGGCTGGTGATCTTCGCCATCGTCTTCGCCCCGGCCCAGCAGTTTGTCACGCCTGTGGTCGCGCAGATGGAGGAAAACTGCTCCATGGCGGAGGGGGGACTCCAGGTGGGGGACCGGATCCTGGCGCTGGACAATGAGCGGATCTACGTTCAGAACGATTTTTCCATGCTCCTGAAGCTGAAAAACGCGGAGGCCCACGACATGACCGTTCTCCGGGAGGGGCAGACGCTGGTTTTGAAGCAGGTGCCCACGGTGATGAAGGAGTACGCCAACGAGGACGGCACGGTTTCCCTGCGCTATGGGCTGAGCTTTTCCGTGGAGAAGGCCACTTTTGGCAGCCGGATGGCGTATGTTTGGAATACGGCGGTGGACACGGTGCGCATCGTCCGGCTGAGCCTTCAAATGCTTCTGACCGGTCAAGCGGGCCTGCAGGATATGACCGGGCCGGTGGGCATTGTCCAGGAGATCAGCAATACGGCGGCGGCGTCTCCGGACGCCCTGTCCGCCTTCCTCAATATGCTCTACTTCGGCGGCTTTTTGGCGGTCAATCTGGCGGTGATGAATCTGCTGCCCATTCCCGCCCTGGACGGCGGGCGGATCGTCTGCCTGCTGCTGACCACGGCGGCGGAGACCATCCTCCGGCGCAAGATCAACCCCAAGTACGAGGCCTATCTCCACGCCGGGGGCATGGTGCTGCTGCTCCTGCTCATGGCGGTTGTGACCTTTAAGGACCTATTCACCATTTTCCGGGGGTGAAGCGATGACGAGATCCATCCAGGTGGGGGACGTGCGAATTGGCGGCGGCGCGCCGGTATCCATCCAGTCCATGCTGAACAAACCCACCACTGATATTCCGGGCTGCCTGGAGCAGCTCGCCGCGCTGAAGGCCGCCGGGTGCCAGATCGCCCGGCTGGCGGTGCCCAACCGGGCGGCCGCCCGGGCCTTTGGGGAGATTTGCAGGGAAAGCCCCCTGCCGTTGGTGGCGGATATCCACTTTGACTATGAGCTGGCCATTCTGGCCGCCCAGGGCGGCGCGTCCAAGATCCGCATCAACCCGGGCAACATTGGCGGCGCGGACCGGGTGCGGGCGGTGGTGGCCGCCTGCCGAGACCGGGGCATTCCCATCCGTATCGGCGTCAACGGCGGCAGCCTGGACAAGGCGCTGCTGGAAAAATACGGCCATCCCACGGCGGAGGCCCTGGTGGAGAGCGCCTTTTCCCACATCGTTCTTTTAGAGCGGGAAGGGTTTTACGATATCTGCGTTTCCATGAAGTCCTCGGACGTTTCCACCATGGTCCGGGCCGCCCGGCTGTTCCGGCAGCGCAGCGACTATCCTCTCCACATTGGCGTGACGGAGACGGGACCCATAGAAATGGGCCGGATCAAGTCCGCCATGGGCATTGGGGCGCTGCTCTTAGACGGCATTGGCGATACCGTTCGGGTCAGCCTCACCGGCGACCCGGTGGAGGAGGTCTATGCCGCCAAGGCAATTCTCAAGGCCGCCGGCGTGCGGAAGGAAGGGGTCAACATCATCTCCTGCCCCACCTGCGGCCGGACCCGGATCGATCTGATCGGCCTTACCAACCGGGTAGCGGAAGCCCTTCGGGACTGCGAAAAGCCCATCACCGTGGCGGTCATGGGCTGCGTGGTCAATGGGCCCGGGGAGGCCCGGGAGGCGGATATCGGCATCGCCGGTGGCGACGGCTGGGGGACATTGTTCCAGAAGGGCCGGGAGCCGGTAAAACTGCGCTACGAGGAGCTTCTGCCCGCCCTTTTGGCCCGGATCGACGCCCTTTGATCCTATTTTGGAGGCAACCATGAACCAAAGCATCCCTTTTTTCAAGCTGTTTTCGGACTATCACCCAATAGACGCGATCGCGGCGGCGTTTTCCGATGCCCAGGTGCTACAGCTGGACATCGACGTGGTCC
>CANRHF010000050.1 GCA_947630345.1 uncultured Oscillospiraceae bacterium
TACCGCCACGTCCTCATCCAGAAGCGCTATCCCCACCACGGGGCCGTTGCCTTCGGCCACTACGGCAAGGCCCTGTTTGAGGTGTTCAAATTCCTGGGCATCCAGGACATCTCCTACAACCAGCCCAAGAGCCTGCCCTATCCCACGGAGAACCCCTGGGCATAAACCCACACTGGTGAAGAATGTGGGATTCATAAGGAGCGATTCCCTCGGCGCCATACTCCGTTTTGCCAAAATACCTTGTTTTTTCCATAATTTACAAAGAAATCCCTGTTTTTACTAGTTTGAGTTTATAGAGAGGATTCTTGACAAGCACAGCCACCGGTTGCAGGTGGCTGTGTTTTTGTGGACAAACCGAGATATTTCGTCCCTTATAGCTTCTGATTCTGCGCCCGGTAAGCAGCAGGGGCTACGCCTGTTATTTTTTTGAAGGTATCATCGAAAAAGCTGCGGGTGCCAAAGCAAAGACGCTCACTGATCTCCTGAATACTCAGCTGGGTGGTGGTCAAGAGCATTTTGGCGCGTTCCACCCGCACGATCTTGATATAGGTGTTGATGCTGACGCCGGTTTCCTCCTTGAATTTTCTGGACAGGTAGTAATTCGCGTAACCGATCCGCCCTGCCAAGAAGGAAAGGGTGAGTTTTTCTTCGGAATGAAGCTCGATATAATCGCAGCAGCTTTGAATCTGCTTGGACCAGTGGGGATTGATGCGGCTTTTGCGAACCAGCATGATGAAGTCTTCATACATTTTGTGATTGACGAACACCACATCAGTCATGGTATGGCATTCAATGAGATCTTGAATATAGGCATCCCCACGGGAGTAGGCCGCTTCGGGTGAAATACCGCCTTCAATAGCCGCCCGGGTGCAGAGGGAGGTGAATACCGAGGCAGAGATTTTTGCCTGGGTCAGAGAATCGCTGCTTTGAATCCCCACGCCGCCGCTGATGGAAGATGCCTGAGACAGCGCCGCTTTATAGTTTGGATCTCCCTCCCGCACCATTTTCAGCAGCGCTCGTTCCGCCATATAGGTCTGCATCCGGTCGCCCTTTGGATGGTCGGCTGTCTTTTGGCTGGCAAGCTCCGCACGCTGAAAGTGGATGTCGCCGGTACTGAGCCGTTCGCCTGCCACGCAGTAGTGCAGCATCAGGGTGTACTGAAAGAGCTGATTAACCATGACCGTGGGAATGCGTTCCAAATTCCGCATCAGCTTTGGCAGCCAGGCCCGGGGCACTTGTGCCCGGGCGATGGCGCGCCGAATCTCCGTTGACAGCGTCTCCCTGGTGGAGAAGGGCCCGAATACATGGATGCGGGTGACTTCATCGTCCTTTGTTTCAAATACCGCGCTCCATACCAGGTTGTAAGGGATACTGAGAATCAGCGGCGCATGATTGCTCCGGCTGTATTCCAGCATATATTGCATACTCCCGGTGGAGGAAAACAGCGTGTTAAGGACCAGCTCCTCGCTGCTGGCATCCAGGAGGGTCCCCTCTGGATCGTAGGTCCAGCTGAACAGATTCCCGTTACACTCCAGCAGTTCTCGCAGGCACGCGATCCGCTCGTCGATGGGTTGGGACAGGATGGACATTTTACCGGCACCTCCATATCTCTGCTTATTATAAATAATATATCATGTTTTTTCGCTATTGTATATAATCTTTTTACACAACCGTAATTGAGCGCTAATTTAAGAAATATTTCGCTAATATCAATATATACCAATACGGAATTGCGTGATATGATACAAGTAGTGAAAGGGGGCTTTTCTATGAGCCATTGGTGGGAAAATCATCCTTGGCGCATGATCCAGACCAATTTGCGGGAACAGGATATGGAGGACCTGGATGCGGAACGCTTTGTTCGGGATC
Source organism: uncultured Oscillospiraceae bacterium (assembly GCA_947630345.1). GTDB lineage: Bacteria > Bacillota > Clostridia > Oscillospirales > Oscillospiraceae > Faecousia. The sequence continues at coordinate 1,870 of CANRHF010000050.1, forward strand.
TACAGAAGTTCGACGCAACCGTAGTGATGGTGAATGCCGCCGGAATCGTTGCCAGCTATTTTACGGCGATTCCTGACCATACCCAAAGTGCGCATTTACACGGCGACAGTCTGAAAAGTCTGCTGGACGCGTGCCACAAAGCCGGGATTCGGGTCATCGCCCGGACGGATTTTTCAAAGATCCGCCACCCCATTGCGGACCGACATCCCGACTGGCTCTACCGCAGCGCGGAAGGCAAGGTGTTTGACTGTAACGGTGATATTCAGGTGTGCCCCAACAGCGCCTACCAGCGTCAGGTCCTGTACGACATTGTAAAAGAATTATTGACCGCCCTGCCTTTTGACGGCATTTTCTTTAATATGAGCGGGGCATTTGTGACCGGCTATGACGGGACCTTATACGGCCCATGTATGTGCGATACCTGCAAAAGGCTGTATCGGGAGCAGACTGGGCTGGAACCTCCGGCGGCAGGGCTCCGGGACCCGGGATTTATGCGCTATGTGGGCTTCCAGTCCAAGCAGATTGCCATCAATAAAGCCCGACAGATGCGCTTCATCAGAGACATCAATCCGGAGGTGGCCGTCAACGGCTTTGATTACCTGCGGACGGAATGCAATACGGACATCGGTCGGGGCGCATGGGTGTACTGTTCCTCGGCAAACGCCCGCTCCGGCGGCCGGCGGCAGATCGTGGACAATGCCTGTGTGGATTTCGTCGGCTTCCGCTATCGGGACACTTCCGTTTCACCGGCGCTCACGGAGCTGCGGCTATGGCAGAGCCTGGCGAACGGCGGCGGACTGAGCTATTACATCATGGGCAGACTGGACAACCATCGGGATGTCTCAGGCTATGAACGGGTCCAAAAGGTTTTTGCCTTTCATAAGCGGAATGAAGAGGTATACGCTGGACTGCGCTCGGCGGCTTCGGTGCTGGTGGTGGAGAAGGGCGGTATGAGCCGGGAGGACCCGGAGGTATACGGCTGGGTCCACAGCCTGACCCAGAGCCACGTCCCCTTCGATACCTGCAAGCTACAGGAGCTGACTGCCCAAGCGCTGGACGGCAAATCGGTGGTGCTGCTGGGGGATGTCCGGCCCCTCAGCGCCGGTCAGGCTGAGTTGCTGGATGCTTTCGCGGAAAACGGCGGAACGGTGCTGGCCACCGGCGACACCGGCATTGCGGGCAATGCCATTGCGCTGAAATGCCTGGGAATAACGGCGGTCGGCGCGCGTCAAAAGGGACTGATGTCCACCGCACTGGAGGTTTCCGAGGCAGACCGGGCAGTATTTGCCCGCTGTGCGGATGCGCCGGTCATCGCGATCGGCGGAGACTTCCGAATGGTAGCGTTTGCGCCGGAGGCAAAAACCTATCTGCGTCTGATTCCGGAGCATCCCTACGGCCCGCCGGAACGGTGCTATCCGGTGCCCTCCTGCGACCAGCCTGGAGTTGCTGTCCATCCTTACGGCGCGGGCAGGGGAATCTACGTTCCGGCGCTGCTGGGCAGCCTCTATTACCGGGAGGGCTGGCAGAACACCCTCAATTTCATGCAGGATCTCCTGTTCGGACTGTGCGGGCTCCCGGAATTGGCGCCCGGCGTATCTGCCATGGTGGAGCTGACCCTGGCCAAGAAGGAAGGCTGCGCCGTCGTTCAGCTTGTCAACGAGAGCGGCTGCTTTGACGGCCACTATTTCCCGCCGGTCCCTATCGGCGATCTTCATCTGCGCCTGCCCGGACTGGCGGGGCACAGTGTCCGCACCCTGTCCGGGGGCCAAATCTCCTGCCGGGATGACGATGGCGATCTGGAGATTCGGCTGGATGTTTTAAATTCTTATGAAGCAATCGTGATCCAGTGACCCCGTTTGTGAAAAAAGCGCACCGCATCTTCGCCGGAGATCCGGTCGAAGATGCGGTGTGCTTCTATTTTTAGGAGGTTACATCCACTCGGAGGGGTCCTTCCATCCCCGCTTCCCAAGATATTTTTCCAGGTCCATTTTTTCGATCTGTTCCTTGGTTAGCTTGGTATTCATCATCCGGGCCCAGCCGCCCTCCGCCTTTCCTTCCGTCATGGCGTCCGATGGCCGAAGCTGATTCAGTAGCGGCTGCCCCGCCTCAAAGCGGCGGGCGTTTTCCCGGATGATCTCGATGCTTCTGGCTGCCCGGTCCTGCACCTGAGGGGTGCAGTGGGGCGTGATATAGATCTCCGGCATGGACCAGAGCGGGCTGTCCGGCTCCAGAGGCTGGGTTTCAAAAACGTCTAATCCCGCGCCGCCGAGCCTGCCATCTTTCAGAGCCTGGATCAAATCCTCCGTGCAGACCACGCCGCCCCGGGCCATATTGACCAGGAACGCTCCCGGCTTCATCTGGGCAAAGGTTTTCGCGTTCATGAGGTGGAAGGTCTCGTCATTCAGGGCGACGCAAAGAATCACAAAATCCGACTCCGCCAAAAGCGGTTCTAAGGGATCTCCATTGGCGGCGGTCAGCTTTTTATACACATAATCAAAGCCTAGGACCGGCGATCGATTGTAGGTAATCAGCTTCATGCCCAGGGCGTGGAGCCGTTGGGCCAGCGCCTGGCCATTGTGCCCCATGCCGATGATCCCCGCCGTTCGACCGTAGAGTCCCCGCCACTGCTCTGACCCGGCCACGCCCCAATGCCGCGCGTCCTGGGCCTCCAAAAGTGCCCGTGTGTGGTAGCAGCTTTGCAGCATGAAATAAATGCAGTGTTCCGCCAACACCGGGGCGCTGCGGCCCGCGGACCCGGTGACCGGGATTCCTTTCTCAAAGACCTCCGGGCGGGCAGAGCCGTTTAGCCCGGCGTGGTCGCAGTGAATCCATTTTAGTGTATTTTCCCCCAGCAGACAGGGGTCCACATCCCCCATCAAAATAGCGACGTCCGCATTCTTGGCTTCCCGGGCCAGTTTTTCCTTGTCATAAAAATCTACATAGCAAAACGATGCCTGAGGAAAGACCCGGCGCAAAGCGGACATATTCTCCCGGTTGTACCAGACCGTTGTCACGACCTTTTGAATTTTTGGCATGTTCCGCGCCTCCAATTTTAGCTGTAGGGCTGCCGCCCGGCGTGAGCCGGGCGGAAAATACTATCTTCCCAGTTGAATGCCGGCAAGGGCTTCATAGTACTGGGCGATGGCGCTGTGGTCCTTCTGGCCGCCCTCATGGTGGTGCAACCATTGCAACACCTCCTGCACCTGGGCGGTCATGGGCACTGGCGCACCCACCGCGTGGGCGCAGTCCAGGGCGTTATTCAGGTCTTTGATATGCAGGTCGATCTTGAAGCCCGGCCGGTCGTTACCGGAGAGCATCATGGGCGCTTTGGCGCTGAGTACCGTGGAACCGGCCAGACCGCCCTTGATGGCGTCAAAGACCACCGCCGGATCTACCCCCGCCTTCTGGGCCAGAGTCAGGGCCTCCGCCACCGCCTGGATGTTGCAGGCCACGATGATCTGGTTGGCCAGCTTGGCGGTATTTCCGGCGCCCACCTCGCCGCAGCGCACCACGGAGGCACCCATGGCCAGAAGCACCGGCTTGCACCGGTCGAAGACCTCCTGCTTGCCGCCGACCATGAAGGCCAGCGTGCCCTCGATGGCCTTGGGCTCCCCGCCGGAGACGGGGGCGTCCAACATTTCCACCCCCCGTTCCGCCAGGGCGGCGGCGACCTGCTTGGAGGTCATGGGGTCGATGGAACTCATGTCGATATAGGTCGAACCGGGCTTCATCTGGGCTCCCACGCCGTCCTCGCCCAGCATGACCTGCCGGACCTGGGGAGAGTTGGGAAGCATGGTCAGAACCAGATCGCAGGTCCGCCCGATCTGCTGATTGTCGGCGGTCTTGGCCCCCGCCGCCGCCAGCTCCGAAGCGGCCCGGTTGGCGCTGGAAACGGTCAGGTCATAGCCTGCCCGGAGCAGATTCATCGCCATGGGCTTTCCCATAATGCCCAGGCCGATCATTCCGATTTTCATTTGCAGTTCCTCCTTATGGGCTCTTTTTCACGCCTATCATACCAGGATTCCCCGTTTCTTTCTATTCTTAAATTCAATATTATAACTAAAAAATAGCGAAAAAAACAAAATAAGCAAATTCAAAAATAAAAACACAAATTATTAGCTATCACGGTTTCCGTTTTACCGATACAATAAGAAAAACATCAGATCAGGAGGAAATGTCCCATGGAAGGCTGGACACATCCCCCGGGGCGGCTCCCGGCCATCGATTTTGGGAATCCCAAGCTGACGCCGGTGATCCGGGCACTGGCGGGAAATCTCCGGGCCGGCGCCCGGGCCTGGACGCCGCCTGCCGGAGTCACGCTGGACCGCACGAAAATCGGATCGACGGAATGCTTTGTTCTGGCACCGGTAGGCGAGGAGGCGCTTCCGGAAATGCTCTACTGCCACGGCGGCGGGTTCCTGCTGCCGGTACAGACCGGCTCTCTGGCCCTTGCGGCTCTATATGCCCAGCGGCTCCGGATACGGGTGTTTCTGCCGGAATACCGGCTGCTGCCGCAAGATCCCTATCCCGCGCCCTTTCAGGACTGCCTGGAGGTTTGGCAGGCCATGCCCGGGAGAAGCCTTCTCTACGGGGAGAGCGCCGGAGGAACCCTTGCCGCTGGGCTGGCCCAGTGCCTGACGGATCGTGGTGAAGGGGAGCTTGCCGGACAGGTGTTGATCTATCCGGCGCTGGACGACCACTTTGAGCGTTATCCCTCCGCGGCGGCATATCCTAACGCTGCCTGGTCCGCCAGCTCCAACAGATTTATGTGGAAGGAATACCTCAGGAAGGACCCGGGGGAGGGAACCTACGCGGTTCCAATGCGCCGCAAGAATTTGACGGGACTGCCCCCGGCCTATGTGGAGCCCCAGGAATTGGATATTTTGCGGGATGAGGCGGTTGCCTACGGGCAAAGGCTGGGCCAGGCGGGTGTGCCGGTGGAAGTGAATCTGATCCCCGGTTCCTATCATGGCTTTGACGTGGAGACCGGCGCTCCGCCTGCGCCCGCTGTTCTGGAAAGACGTTTGAACGCCATGCGCACGATGCTGAGAACCGATAGAAAGGACGGAAAATGATGACCATCGAGCAACAAGTCAACGCTGCCAATGACCGAGTGATGGAGATCCTCCTCAAGGGCCGGCCGGTATGGATCGATGTCCGGCCGGCGTTGGAGGTCATCCCCGGGATGACCCGGACCAGGATTCTCGTGCCTGGCCCACCCCTTCCTGTGGAGCGGCTCACCACGCCCATCCGTACCGCGGTTTGCGGCGCGGCCGTTCATGAAAAACTGGCCACGACCTCGGAAGAGGCCTGGCAGATGGTCCTGCGGGGAGAAATCACCGTGGAACCTGCCCAGGACCATCAGTGCGGCTGCGCCGCCAGCATGGTGGTGTCCGCCAGTATGCCGGTGATGATCGCCCAGGACCGGGTTTTCGGCGGAAGGGGCTACGCCCCCATTCACCCCGGCCCCAATCCCAAATGCCTGCGCTGGGGCTTTTATGACGAAGATGTGGAGCGAGACCTATGCTGGTTCCGGGATCACTACGGTCCCGCTCTGGGCAGGGCGGTTCGGGCTGCCGGTGGAATCGATTTGGTGACTGTGCTGGCAAAGACCGCCGGCATGGGCGACGAAAATCACAATCGCCAACCGGCGGCATCCATGTATCTGGCGCTACAGGTCATTCCCTGGATGCTGGACCAGGAGGATTCGGAGCGGGACGCCATGATTCGGCATTTCGCCGCCAACGACCGATTCTTCCTGCATCCCATGATGGCAGGCGTGGAGAGCCTGACCGCAACCATGAAGCAGGTGCCCCTGTCCACGGTTCTGGCAGGCATGGGCGGCAACGGCGTGGAATTTGGCATTCAGCTTGCGGGGACCGGAAATCGGTGGTACACCGCCCCGGCGCCTGTAATCAAGGGCACATTCCTGAATCCGTCCTATACAGAGGCGGATCTGCTGGGCTACCTGGGGGACAGCTGCGTCACGGAGGTCTACGGCTTGGGTGGGATGTCCGCCATCGCTGGTCCGGCCTATATGCGGATGACCGGCTCCAATATCGCCGAGGCGCGGGACCGGACGGAAAAGGCCCGGGCGGTATCCCTGGGGGAGCATACCTTTGCCCCCATTCCCTGGGATGACTTCCGAGGCTTTCCGGTGGGTCTGGATGCCCGCAAGGTGGTGGGCTATAACATTCTGCCTATCAGCCACGGAGGTTCCGCTCTGAAGCGCGGCGGGCAGGGTGGCGCCGGAGCGGCGGAGCTGCCTATGGAATGCTTCAAGGATGCGTTGCGTGGAATCTACCGGGAGGCGCTCCGGCTTACACCGGCGCGGATGTGAGGAGGATAGGATATGAACAACTATACGAAAGTAGAGCGAGGCAGATATATCGATTCTCTGGAAACGCTGCTGGCCGCCAGCATTCTCAACGAGCAGCCAGGCTTGGAAATCGGCTATGCCGGCATGGCAACAGAGCCGTTTAAGGACATCCTTGCGGACATCTGCCTGTTGACTGAGGAAATCAAGGGCTGCGACGGTAGCTGCTATGTGGTGGCGGCCCGAGCGGAATCCCAGGCGGCTTTTGACGCCGCCGTGGCGGCGGTGGAGGCCAATCTGGCGCCAAAGCAGGAGGAAAACGGGGAAGGGGAGGACCTGCCGAAAGCCTACCCCTCCATCAAGGCGGCGGTGGAAGCCTGCCCCAGAGCAAACCTGTGTTCCGTTGCCGTGCCCGGGGAGTATGCCTTGGCGGAGGTCAAAAAGGCACTGAACGCCGGACTGCACTGCGTGGTATTCAGCAATAATGTTCCGCTTTCCCAGGAGCGGGAGATGAAGGAGCTGGCCCGGGAAAAGGGCCTGCTGTGCATGGGACCGGACTGCGGCGTTGCCAATATCAATGGCGCGGCGCTGGTGCTGGCAAGCGTGAACAATCGGGGCCCCTTTGGAATTTGTGGAGCCTCCGGCGTGGGCATCCAGCATGTGGCAGCCATTTTGCACGAGGCCGGCAGCGGCGTTTCGCAGACCATCGGCACCGGCGGCAACGATCTGAAAAATGAGGTGGGCGGTATCATGATGCTCATGGGCATCGACGCTCTGGAGGCAGATCCGGAGACGGCCTATATTGCCCTCATTGCCCGCCGCATCGGCAATCAGGTGGAACCGGCCATTCTGGACCGGGTTTCCCGGTGCAAAAAGCCGGTGGTAGCCATGTTTATGAGCAGCGACCGGGCGGCTGTGGAACGGACCGGCGCTATCTGGGCGGCAGACCTGGATGACTGTGCGCAAAAATGCCTCCGGCTGATTGGAAAAGACTATCCTTTAGAAACGGAGGCTCAGATCCGGGAGCGGGCGGCACAGGTCGTGCCATGCTTGGCAAGGGAGCAGAAGTATGTCCGGGGCGCCTTCAGCGGAGGCACCTTCATGGACGAGGCCATGCACACCCTGGTGGAGGGAATCGGTCCGGTTTATTCCAACTGCCCTCTGAAAGAGCAGTGGCGGTTGCCAGATTCCCACAGAAGCGTTTGCAACGCCTGCGTAGACTATGGCGAGGAGGAGTTTACCCGGGGGCGGCCCCATCCGGCCATCGATCCCGGCGTCCGCCGGCCTGCGATTCTGCGGGAGGCGGCCGATCCGGAGACGGCGGTCATCCTGCTGGACTTTATTCTGACGCCCCCGGGGCACATGGACCCGGTGGGATTCGTGCTGGACGATATCCGAAAAGCCCAGGCTCAGGCGGCAGCCGCGGGACGGCAAATCGTGTTTGTCGCGTCCGTTTTAGGTACTGACGCAGATTTTCAAAATGTAAATGATCAGAGGAAAAAGCTGGAGGATGCTGGGGTGCTGGTATGCAAAACCAACCGCCGGGCGGCCATGCTGGCCGGTGAGATCATCCGTCAGAAGCAAGAGAGGGATCAACATGAATTGTGATAAAATTTTGAGCCTGTTCCGTTCGGAATTGATAACGGTGAATGTGGGGCCGAAACTCTTTGCCGAGGCGCTGGAAAAGCAGGGCTATCAAACCGTGCAGGTGGACTGGAAGCCCGTTGCCGGCGGAGACCGGGAAATGCAGGAGATTTTGGCGGTACTGGGAGGGCTGGACTGAGATGAAAATTCTGGTTTGCAACGTGGGCAGCACCTCCCTGAAATTCAAGCTCTATGAGATGCCGGAGGCCCGGGTGCTGGCCCGGGGCTGGACAGAGCGGGTCGGCAGCCGGAATGACGCCATCTTTGGCTTTCAAAGCTACGCGTCCGGTATCGATTATACCCTTACCGGTCAGGATATCCCTGACTATCAGACCGGAATCCGGCGGTTCCTGGGATGCTTGACAGAGGGCGAAGGAGCAGTTCTTTCCCGTGTAGAGGAGATCGAACGGGTGGGCTTCAAAGCGACCTTGTCAAAGGGCTTTTTCGGTGTCCATGAGATCGACGAGCCGGTTTTGCGGGGAATGCGGGACTGGCTGCCCCTGGCGCCGGTACACAACGCCGCCTATATCAAGGCTATCGAAGTGATGCGGGAGGCGCTGCCCCACGCTCGGTTCGTCGGCGCCTTCGAAACCGCTTTTCACCGGGACATCCCCTTGGAGCGGCGGCTTTTCGGCGTTCCCTACGAATGGTACGAAAAGTACGGCGTGCAGCGTCTTGGCTATCACAGCGCGTCTCACAGTTATATCGCCGATGTCCTCAACGGAGAAAAGCGGGAATATGCCGCCATTTCCTGCCACTTGGGCGGAAGCTGCTCCGTCTGCGCGATCCTGAATGGGAAAAGCGTGGATACCAGCTTCGGGATGTCTCTGGAGTCTGGCCTGATCCACGCCAACCGGGTAGGCGACATGGACGCCAGCATGGTGTCTTTCCTGCGCAGTCAAGGTCTCACCGAAGAAGAAATTATGGATGGCTTCCAGAAAAAGGGCGGTCTTTTAGGGCTCTCCGGGGTCAGCGGCGACCTGCGCTATATTCAGGAGGCTGCCGCCGCCGGAAATGCCCGGGCCAAATTGGCCATCGACGTGTTCGTATCCGGCATCGTTCACTATATCGGTGCTTTTTATCTGGACCTGGGGCGGCTGGACGATCTGGTGTTCACCGCCGGGATCGGGGAACACGCCCCGCTGATCCGGAAAATGGTCTGCGAAAAATTGGCCCCCCTGGGTGTCCGGTTGGACAAAGCAAAAAACGAAGGCTGCCAAGGAATGGCGGTGATCTCCACGCCGGATTCCGCAGTCTGCGTGCAGGTGATCCCCACCGATGAGGAGCTGGGCATTGCCCGAAGGACGTATGAAATATAATAAGGTCTATTATTGTTCATAGGGAGGAGAAACGGATATGTACCAACCCCAGCATGAAGCCGTCTTGGAATTGATGGCAGGCGCGTATGACCTGCATACCCACACAGCGCCGGACACTTTACCGCGAATTGTCAATGACTTTGAATTAACAGCCATGGCGAATGATTACGGGATGGCAGGCGTCATGCTTAAAAATCACAGTGGTTCCACTGCCGCAAGAGCGGCGTTGGTAAACAGCTGCGGTAAGTTCAATACCAAAGCATATGGCTCTATCGTCCTAAACAGCTCTGTGGGCGGCTTAAACCCACAGGCCGTTGAGACCAGCCTGCGGCTTGGGGCGAAAATGGTTTGGATGCCAACAATCAAGGCCCACAATCATATCGAGTATGTAGCTGCCGTCGGGGGCAAGCAGGCTGCCTCCGGAATCAAAGTGTTGAATGAAGATGGGACTCTAAAGCCCGAAGTATATGAGATCCTGGAGTTAATTAAGCAGTACGGCGCTGTGG
>CANRHF010000051.1 GCA_947630345.1 uncultured Oscillospiraceae bacterium
CCTCCGCCGCCACATCGGGGACCAGGCCCCCCGCCTCCGCCAGGCTCACCCCGCCGGGGGTGAAATACTTGCCCACGGACAGGCCGATGGCGGAGCCGTCGGCAAAGGTATAGGTCCGCTGGAAATAGCCCTTGCCGCAGGTGGGCTGGCCCACCACCACGGCGGCGTCGTACTCGGACAGCACGGCGGCGAAAAATTCCGCGGCGGAATAGGATTCCCCGTTCACCAGCACCGCCATGGGCACATTCACGCGGCTTGCGTCCGAGGTATACACCTCCTCCTGGCCGGTGTACTCCACACTGCGGAACACTGGGCCCTCCGGCAGCAAATAGTCCGCCAGCTCCACCAGCTCGGAGACATAGCCCCCAGGGTTGTTCCGCACATCGAAAATCAGCTTCTCCGCCCCCTGGGATAGCAGGTCCTCAATGGCGGCCTTGCTCTCGTCGGCGCAGCGGCTGTCAAAATTCACGATCCGAACCAGGCCGATATTCCCCTCCAGCATGGTGCCGGTGGCCACGGCGGTCTGAATGCTCCGGCGGGCCACGGAAAAGGTCAGGCTACTTCCCTGCCGGTCCACCACGATCTCCACCTGGGTGCCCACCTGGCCGCGGATCAGGCCTCTGGCCTCCTCCGCCGTGAGCTGGGCGGTGGACTGGCCCTCAATGGCGGTGATCACGTCCCCGGGCAGAATCCCCGCCTCCTCCGCCGGGCCTCCGGCGGTGACCTCCAGCACGTCAAAGCCCACGTCCTCCCGCTGCCGGATGGTAATGCCCACGCCCACATAGGCGTTGTTTTGGTTCTCCAAGTGGGCGGTGTATGCCTCCGCCGTCAGATAGTAGCTCCAGCGGTCCCCCAGGCTGCTGACCATGGCCTGGGCGGCGGCGTCCTCCATGGCCTTGGCGTCCGCCTCCCCGATGAAGCGCTCCAGGATCAGCTGCTTCATGGCCTCCAGCTTGCTCTGCGCGCTTCCCTTGGGGTAGGTGAACCCCGCCAGGACGCTGACCAGCACCAGCGACACCGCCAGCGCCACGATCAGGCACAGGTAGGCGATCCGCTCCAGGTTGGCGCTTTTTTTCAGCTTCCGGCACTGTTCCTCCAGCTCCCGAACCCGGGAGGGCGCTTCCTCGATTTTCGTTTCTTCGGTCATTGCAGAACACCCCTCAAAAAATGATTTCCCCGCAGCCCCATGGGGCCGCGGGGAATCCTCAACCGCTGATATAATCCATGGGATTGACGGCCTCGCCATTATAGTACACGCTGAAATGCAGATGGGGACCGGTGGAGAGCCCTGTGGACCCCACATAGCCGATGATCTGCCCCGCCAGCACATAGTCTCCCTTGGAAACCACATAGTAGGTCATATGCATATACCCAGAGGAATAGCCGCCGCCGTGGTTGATCACCACATAGTTGCCGGATTCGCTGTCGCTCTCCGCCACGGTGACCACGCCGCTGCGGCTGGCATAGATGGGGTCTCCCTGGTCCGCGTCCAGGTCCACCCCCCGGTGCATCCGGTAGTAGCCCAGGATGGGGTGCAGCCGCATGCCGAAGGGGCTGACCACATAGATGAAGTCCAGGGGCGGAAGCCAGGTGCCGTCTCCGCCGGTGCCGTAGCTGCTGGCGTTGGACTCGGGCTTGGGCTGCCGGGCCAGCCATTCCAGGTACTCCCGGTCCTTAGCGGCGTCGTACTCCGCCTCCTGCTCGGCGATCTGCTGCAAAAGCTCGTCTTCGGCGTCCTCGGCCTGCTCCAGCATCTTCAGAAATTCCTCATGCCGGGCCCGGAGCGAATCCAGCATTTCATCCGCCGCCGCCCGCTTTTCCGCCAACTCCGCCTGGGCCGATTCCAAAGAAGCCCGGGTCTCGGCCATCTGGTCCCGCTCCGCTTCCAGCTCCTCCCGGGCGGAGAGGACCTGCTCGGCGGCCTCCCGCATCTGCTCCAGACGCCGCTGGTCCGCCGCCGCGATCTCCTGGATCATGTTGATCCGGTCCAGCAGATCCGAAAAGCTGTTGGCTCTGAACAGCACCGACCAGTAGGAAACCGTTCCGTTTTCCTCCATGGCCCGGATCCGTTCCCGGTTTTTTTCATTCAGTTCCTCGACCCGGGCCTGGGCCGCGTCCAGCTGCTCCTGCTTATCCGCGATCAGCACGGCGTAGGCCGAAAGCCGCTGGTTGATATTTTCAATTTGGGCATACAGCAGATTCACCTGCTGGTCAATGACATATTTTTGCTCCACGACCTGCTGCATTTCCGACATATTATCGGAAATTTGGGCCTCCAGGGCCGCCATTTGGGCGGAAAGCTCGTCGGACTGGGCTTCCAGCTCGTCGATTTGCTCCCGAATCTCATCCGAGGTGGCGCCGTGGGCGGTGGGGATCACGCTGGCCAGCAGAGGCAGCAGCATCGCCGCCGCCAGCAAGGCCGCCAGCAGAGGATCCAGAATTTGCGGTGCTTCATGGAGCCTCCTTAGCCCACATACTCCATGGGGTTTACATAAGTTCCATTATAGGAGATGCCGAAATGCAGATGGGGCCCGGTGGCGTCGCCGGTCTCCCCCACATAGCCGATGACCTGTCCGGCGGCCACATACTCGCCGTAGGAGACCACAAAATAGGTCATGTGCATGTAAATGGAACGGTATCCGTCCCCGTGGTCGATGGTCACATAGTTGCCGCAGGAGCTGTCATACTCCGCGACAATCACCTTGCCGCCCCGGGTGGCGTAGATGGGCGTGCCCTCGTCGCAGGCCATATCCACGCCATAGTGCATCCGATAGTCCCCATAGATGGGGTGGATCCGGGGTCCGAAGGGACTGGTAATGATGTACCAGGGCACCGGGGTGATCCAGCCGCCGGGATTGGGGGTGGCGCTGGTGAAATATCCGCCCCCACCGGAGGAGGTCTCCGGCGGAACGTAGGTCGCCAGCCACTCCTGGTACTCCGCCTCGTCCAGCTCGTCTTCCTTCTGGGCGATTCGGAGCATCACATCCGCCTGGCGCTGCTCCGCCTCCTCCATGTACAGATCAAATTCCTCGCCCTTGGCCCGGAGTTGATCCAGAAGGGTATCGGCCTCCGCCCGCTTCTGATCCAGCTCCGCCTGGGTATTTTCCAGCTCTGCCCGAACGGCCTGGAGCTCATAGCGCTCCGCTTCCAGCTCCGCCTGGGCATCCGCCACCCGCTGGGCAGCCTCAGACAGCAGGCGCAGCCGCTCCTGGTCTGCGGCGGCGATCTCCTCGATCATGTTCAGCCTGTCCAAGAGGTCCGCGAAGCTGTTGGCTTTAAACAGCACCGACCAATAGGACAAGGTGCCGTTTTCCTCCATGGCCCGGATCCGTTCCCGATTCTTTTCGTTCAGCTCCTCCAGCCGGGCCTGGGCCGCATCCAACTCCTCCTGCTTGTCCGCGATCAGCACGGCGTAGGCGGCAAGGCGTTCGTTCACGTTGGCGATCTGGCTGTTCAGCAGGGTCACCTGCTGGTCGATCAGGTTCTTCTGCTCCACGATCTCCTGCATGGAGGACAGGTTTTCCGCGATCTGCTGCTCCAGGGCGTCGATCTGGGCCTGATAGTCCTCCTGCTCCGCCTCCAGCTCCTCCAGCTGGTCCCGAATCTCGCTGGAGGAGGCGGCTTTCGCATTCGGGACGGCGGCGCCCGCCATGGACAGCGTCAGCGCCAGGATCAGCGCCAGCGCGATAATTGTCCGATGCTTTTTCATCCCGCGCCTCCGTTACACATCCATGAACTTCCGGATGGAGGTCCAGCTGCCCACGATGCCCACGAACGCGCCTGCCGCCACAAAGGTGGCCACCATGGGCACCAGCAGCTCGCTGAAGGGCACGAAGTTCAGAAGGTTCAGAGAATCCACCGCTTCCAGCTGCTCCACCAGGGCGTCGTACATCAGCCACTCCAGACCAAAGGCCACCGCCGCGCCGATCATGCCCAGGAAGAAGCCCTCCACCACGAAGGGCAGGCGGATAAAGCCGTTGGTGGCGCCCACCATTTTCATAATGGCGATCTCGTCCCGCCGGTCGTACATGGCCAGCTTGACGGTGTTGGAAATGATCAGCAGCGACACCAGCAGCAGCACCGCGATCACCGCGATGGAGGCGATGTGCAACACCCGCTGCAAGGTGGTAAAGCCCTCCGCCAGCTCGTAGGCGGCGCTGGTCTTGGCCACCCCGGGGATCTGCTTGATCAGCTCGTCGGTCTGCTCCATTTTGGAGTTGTCCTCCAGGGTCACCACGAACCGGTGGCGCAGGGTCTCCGGCTCCACGCCGCTGAAGGCCTCGGCCTCGTCGGCATGGTCGGCGATAAATTCCGCCAGGGCCACGTCCCGGGACACAAAGGTGGCCTGTAGGACGTTGTCGATCCGGTTCAACTCGGTGCCCACGCTGCGGGCCTCCGCCTCGGACAGCTCGCTGTCCACATACACCATGATCTCGTTGGTCTTGTTCAGCTCCTCCACCATGATGTTCACGTTATAAATTAGGCTGGAAAAGCTGCCCACGATCAGCAGGCAGGCCACCGTGACGCACACGGCGGCGAAGGACATAAAGCCCCGGAGGAAGATGCCCTTGATGCCCTCTACCAGCAGATATCCTAAGTTATTGATTTTCATAGTCGTAATACCCATCCATTCCGTCGCTGATGACCAGGCCCTCGTTGATGGCGATGACCCGCTTGGAGAACTGCTCCACCAGATCGTGCTCATGGGTGACCACCAGCATGGTGTTGCCCAGATTGTTGATCTCCTGCAGCAGGAGCATGATCTCATAGGACCGGGCGGGGTCCAGGTTGCCGGTGGGCTCGTCGGCGATGATGGTGGAGGGATTGTTCACCAGGGCCCGAGCAATGGCCAGCCGCTGCTGCTCGCCGCCGGACAGCTCCCCGGGGTGGCGGCGGCTCTTGCTCTCCAGCCCCACCAGATCCAGCACATAGGGCACCCGCTCCTTGATCTCCTTCTCCCGGGCGCCAATGACCCGCATGGCGAAGGCCACATTGTCGTAAACGGTCTTGGTATCGATGAGCCGGAAATCCTGGAACACCACCCCCAGGGTCCGGCGCAGGTAGGGGATCTCCCGTTTGCGGATCCGCTCCAGAGAGTAGCCGTTGACATGGACAGAGCCGGCGGTGGGCTTCAGCTCGCCGGTGATGAGCTTGATGATGGTGGATTTGCCGGAGCCGGAGGGGCCCACCAGGAAGGCAAATTCCCCGTCCTCGATCTGTAAGGAAATCCCCCGCAGGGCCTTGGTCCCCACGGTGTAGGATTTTTCAACGTCCGTAAATGCAATCATATGTATATTCGCTCCCAGTTTGATGTAACCAAATTGTAACACATTGTAAATTGACTGTCAATAGCAAATCCGCCAAAAAACCCGAAAAAATGCGTGGCAAAAACCGGGGCTTCTGTCAAAACCGCCCCCTCCAACGAGGGGGCGGCGCCGCTTTTCGGTCCTTTTGGAAAACGGCGGGAAAGGCTCCCTTTCCCGCCGCGTAAATTATCGATTTTCCCTTGACGCCAGGTACTTGCGGACCATCAGCGCCACCTTGAAGACAATGGCGTGGTCGAACTGCCGCAGGTCCAGGCCCGTCAGCTTCTTGATCTTCTCCAGACGGTACACCAGGGTGTTCCGGTGGACGAACAGCTTCCGGGAGGTCTCGGAGACATTCAGGTTGTTCTCGAAGAACTTGTTGATGGTAAACAGGGTCTCCTGGTCCAGAGAGTCGATGGCGCTCTTCTTGAAGATCTCGGACAGGAAGATCTCGCACAGGGTCGTGGGCAGCTGATAGATCAGCCGGCCGATGCCCAGGTTCTCATAGTTGATGATGGACTTCTCGGTGTCGAAGACCTTGCCCACGTCGATGGCGGTCTGGGCCTCCTTATAGGAATCCGCCAGCTCCCGCAGATGCTCCGCCACGGTGCCGATGCCGATCACCGTCTTGACGTACAGATCGTTTTTCAGGGTGTCCTCCATGGTCTTGGCCAGCCGCTCCAGCTCCCCGTCGGGGGTGCCGGGGCTGATCTGCTTTACCACGGCGATGTCTGTCTCGTTGATGCTCAGCACAAAGTCCTGGGTCCGGTCGGGGAACAGGCCGGTCAGCACGTCCACCGCCGTCACCTCCGCGTGCCCCACCTGCCGCACCAGAAATACCGCCCGGGGGGTGTCCGTGGAGAAGTGCAGCTCCTTGGCCCGGATATAGATGTCGCCGGGCAGGATATTGTCCATGATGATGTTTTTCACGAAGGTGCCCCGGTCGTGCTTCTCCTCATAGAAGGTCTTGGCCTCGTTCAGGGCGATGTGGGCCATGGCGCAGAAGGACTTGGCGGTTTCGTCGTCCCCGGTGCAGAACACGGCGTACTCAAAATAATTGGAACTGTTCAGAATGGCCTTGAACGCCTTCTGGTGGTAGGTGACGATGCCCTCCCCGGCGGCGGAGGCCTTCAGGGCGCAGTCCGCCCACCGCTCCCCCAGAAGCATGGTATCTGTGGAGGAGATCACATACCCCTCCGTATCGATGACGCCGAAAACCCGGTCCGTCACGTCCTTGAGCTGCAAAATCACGCTCTGAAACACACTGTTGGACATATGATACAAGCCCCCATCTTTAAATCTGCACAAAAACGGATTCCACAAAATTCCGTAACTATTATACACGGCTTTTGCGCATTTTGCAAGTACCTTTTGACATTTTATTGCAAAATCTCAGGGCTTTTTTATGGAAATATCCCAAGTCCTTTTGGGTCGCCTTGAAAATGAAGGGTTTTTATCAGTCAGATTGCCCTTTCTATACCCCGGGCCCCTTGCTTTTTGGCAAAAACAGTGGTATACTAGAGCCGCGAAAAAGAAAAAAGGAGGCATTGCCTATGGAATCTGCTGTCGATACTGTGGCCACGCTTTTGTATCTGCCGTCAATCTTGCTGGCCCTAGGCTTCTTGATCCTGACCTATGTGCTGGAAGCGCTGGCGGTCCAAACCATCGCCCGGCGGCGGGGCATCAACCATCCCTGGCTGGCCTGGCTGCCCATCGGCGGGGCATGGATGTGGGGCTGCATCTCCGATCAATACCAGTATGTGGTTCAGGGCCAGATCCGCAATAAGCGTAAGGCCCTGCTGGTGCTGAGCATTTTGCAGCATGTGCTGGAGCTTGCGGTCAGTTTCCAGGCTACGCGAGCCATGGGGGCCGTGATTGGCTTCGCCCTGAACCCGCCCATGAACATGACCGAGGAGCAGACCCTGAATCTGCTTTTGGGCCCGGTG
Source organism: uncultured Oscillospiraceae bacterium (assembly GCA_947630345.1). Lineage (GTDB taxonomy): Bacteria > Bacillota > Clostridia > Oscillospirales > Oscillospiraceae > Faecousia. The sequence goes on from CANRHF010000051.1 coordinate 7,253, forward strand.
CTGAGCATGAGCGGCTCGATCCTGCTGGATCTGTGCCTGAGCATTCCCCTGACCATCATCCAGTATTTCTGCCTGTACGACATTTATCGCTCTTGCGATCCCGGCAGCGCGGTGGTCTTTTTGATCCTGAGCATTTTCCTGCGCGTCACCGAGCCGTTCCTGCTGTTTGCCCTGCGGAACAAGGACCTGGGGATGCCGCCCCGTCAGGATCAGATCCCGCCCCAGCCCACCTGGACGCCCCAGCCCCCCACCTGGGAGTCTACCCGTCCCCCCCAGGGGCCCTGGGTGCCGTAAAGAACCACCCTTTCCTATTTCTGTAAAAAGCCGAGGCTGGTGTGGCAGAGCCATACCAGCCTCGAATACTGCCGGCCCCCGGAAGCGGTAGCGGAGGGGGCCGGTGCTTTCTTTATTTCTTCTTTCTCCCCTCGTAGTCCTCCTCGATCCGCTGCTTCCAGCCGGCGCTCAGGGGCTGGGAGGCCCGGACCGCGCCGATGGCGTCGCTGAGGACCTGATAGTTGAGCTGCGTGCCCCGGCTGTCGGCGTGGTAATTCACCGCCCGGTCCGCGCCGATGCCGAACCGGCCCGCCGTCTGGACCGCGTCGATGTTGGCCCCCAGGAACAGAAATTCCCAGCCGTATTTTTCCTTCTGCCGCTGGATCATGGCCCGGACCCGGTCGCCGGTATACTGCCGGCTGGCGTTTTCCATGCCGTCGGTGGTGATGACAAACAGGGTGTGTTCCGGCACGTCCTCGGGCCGGGCATACTTGTGGACGTTGCCGATGTGATGGATGGCCCCGCCGATGGCGTCCAGCAGGGCGGTGCAGCCCCGAACGGTGTAGTCCCGGTCCGTCAGAGGTGCCACCTTCTCCAGCGGGACCCGGTCGTGGAGGACCTGACTGACATTGTCGAACAGCACCGTGGAGACCAGGGCCTCCCCCGGCTCCCGCCGCTGCTTCTCCAGCATTCCGTTGAAGCCGCCGATGGTGTCCGACTCCAGGCCGGCCATGGACCCGCTCCGGTCCAGGATAAATACCAGCTCCGTCAAATTCTTTTTCATTGGAAATTCCTCCTTAAATAAATATAATGTGGCTGTCTGGTTCTTACAGCCACATTATACCGCCCGATTTTCAAGAAGTGGTCGCCTGCCAGGCGACATTTAATTTCCAAGCAGACTTTGATCGAAGGCGAAGAGGGCCTCGTTGATCTCGTAAATATTGTAGTTGCCCTGGCGAATAAAGTACTCTACGATGATGTCAAATTTGCTGCTGTGAGACAGGGCGAAGCCCGCCTTTTCCAGCAGCTCCCTGGCCTCCTCCAAAGGCAGCTCCAAAGCGATGGCAAAGGCCAGGGCCGTGGGCTTGCTGGGCTTATAGAGCCGGTCGGAGCGGATCTTGGAAAAGAGCTTTCGGTCGATGTTGGCCTTTTTGTAGCACTGGGCGTCGGTCATGCCCTTTTCGTCGATTTTCCGCAGGAGCATCTCGGAAAAGCTCTCGTCGATCATGTCCAGCGCCTCCCGGAGATCCCCGGGGGCGGCGCATTCCTGGGGATAGGCCATTGGCGCCGGCGTCGGGGGGAATCCCACGCTCTGGACTCTTCTGTTCTTGTCCAGGCGAAGATCGACATAGTGATCGTCAATGTAGCTCTCAATGGCCTGGAACCGCCGCTCCCCGATCCGGAAGGAGGCCCGGTCGAAGACCACCAGGTACACCGTCATTTCATGGTCCCTTAGAAACGCCCCGATGGTTTCCACCGCCACGTCCAGGGCCCGGTCTCTGGGATAACCGTAGGCCCCTGCGGAGATCAGCGGAAAGGCCACGCTCTCGCAGCCCGCGTCCCGGGCCAGATTCAGGCTCTCCCGGTAGCAGGACGATAGCAGCTTCCGCTCCCCCAAAAGGCCGCCGTGCCACACAGGGCCCACGGTATGGATCACATACTTGCAGGGCAGGCGGTAAGCGCCCGTGATTTTCGCGGAGCCGGTCTCGCAGCCCCCCAGGCCCCGGCACTCTTCCAGCAGCTCCGGCCCCGCCGCCCGGTGGATGGCCCCGTCCACGCCTCCGCCGCCCAGCAGGCTGGGATTGGCGGCGTTAACGATGGCGTCCACCTTCATTTTGGTGATGTCGTTGCGGACAATGTTCAGCGGCACGATCCATTCCCCCTTTTTTCTATATTGTAGCACATCTTTTGAAAAAATGGGCAGGAATTTTTCCAAAGGTTGACGGCGGCGGGGGAATTATGCTAGAATGGCCTTAAATCCGGCGGCATCCGGGGCGCGGAGGGGATCATTCCTTCCCGAACAGGGGCCGGGCCACCTTTTTATACAGCAGCGCCGTCAGCAAGGACACCACCAGCCCCTTGAGGAAATTCAGCGGCGCCACCGCCAGGGCCACAAAGCTGCCCAGGCCGGTAATGGCCGGGTTGATGGCCGTGCCCATGGCCAGGATGGCGTCCAGGGGCATCCCGTAGAGCTCCGCGAATTTGGGCAGCAGGAAAAAGGCGTTGAACAGGCTCCCAAACACCGTCATCACCGCCGTGCCCAGGGCCAGGCCCCAGTAGGCCCCTTTCCGGGTATGGGCCACCTGGTAGACAATGGCCGCCGGCAGGGCATAGGCGCAGCCCACCACGAAATTGGCAAATTCTCCCACAAAGGCGGTGCTGGTGCCCTTGAGGAGCAGCTTCAGCAGGGTCTTGACCGCCTCCCCCACCACCACGGCGGTGGGGCCGATGTACATTCCGCAGAGCATCAGCGGCACCTCGGAAAAGTCCACCTTATAAAAATCCGGCGCCAGGAAGGGCAGCGGGAAATCCCACAGCTGCAGCAGCGCCGCCAGCGCGGCGCAGACCGCCACGATGGCCGCCCGCCGGGTAGCGGAGACCGTCCGCCTTCCCGGCAGATACCGCTCCGCCAGCCAGGCCGCCAGGCCCAGGGCGGCGCAGATCAGCACACACATCCCCAAAAACGCCAGATTGGTCTGGATCTGGGTCCAAAGGGTCCGCAAATTTTCCAACATTTTGAAACACCTCGCGAATAAAAATACGCCCCGGGGAGAACCCCAGGGCGCGAAAATAAACGTGGTCCCGCCACGCATCTTCTTCCATCCAGACTCGGAGCCCCGTCTGCCGCCAAAGCGGCCGGGACTGCCCTCACTGTCGGTATCGGAGTTGCACCGATTCTGCGCCGGAGCGCTCGCGGACTGTACCGCCGGTCGGGATTTTCACCCTGCCCTGAAGACAACTGATTCATTTCTTACAGAATACCACACAACTGCCAGATTGTCAACAGCAAAGAAGCTCCCGGCGGAGCCGGGAGCGGGAAGCGTCAGGTGGAGGGTGGTACGGTCCCCTGGGACGGGGCAGGCTCCTGAACGGTGGGCTTGGTGGGCTGGGAGGCAGCGGGGACATTCTGGGGCATCTGGAAGCCCCGGATCACTCCCTTGGCGGCGGTATCCGTCACGTCCCCACCGATGATCTGATCCTTGTAGACCAGCACCGTGGCGTAGACCGGATCCGTGGCCCCGGGGTAGTTGTTGATCTTATAGACGTAGCGCATCACCGTTTTCCCGGCGAACTGGCTCAGGTCGTAGCCCTGGCTCTTTTGCAGGGCGTTGTAGCGCTCAAATACCTCCGTGGGCTCCTTTGGAATCCGGACCTGGCTGCTCTCCACCGGGGAATTGGCCACGTCCCAGCCGAAGCTCGTCAGGAACTTGACCCGCCCGTCGTTGGTGGCCACCGAGGGCGCCGCCGTAGGGGCCGAGGAATCCCCGCTCCGCAGGAACAGCACCAGCGCCACAACCACCACCGCCACTGCCGTCAGGATCAGGGCGATTTTTTTCTTATCGACCTTCGCGGTCATTACCATCATGGTTTATCCCTCCTGTTTTGAATTGGCAGTTAAGCCTATTCCCTTGTCCCGAGGGATAGAACCGGAATATTGGAGGCAATATGGAACGGCTGGATAAATTTCTCTCTCAAGCCAGCGGGCTGTCCCGCAGCCAGGTGCGGCAGCTTTTAAAGGCGGGCCAGGCGGCGGTGGACGGCGTGCCGGAGACCGACGGTGGGCGGAAAATCGACCCGGCTGCCCAAAAAATCACCCTCTCCGGGGCGGAGCTGGGGAAAAAGGGACGGCGCGTGGTGCTGCTGAACAAGCCGGCGGGGTATCTCACCGCCACCCAGGACCGGAGCGCCCCCACCGTTCTGGACCTGCTGCCGGAAAAATACCGGGACTTAAACCCTGCGGGCCGGCTGGACAAGGCCACCGAGGGGCTGCTGCTCCTAACCGACGACGGGGAGCTGCTCCATCGGCTCATCTCTCCCCGGCGGGGGGTGGAGAAGGTGTACTACGCCCGGCA
>CANRHF010000052.1 GCA_947630345.1 uncultured Oscillospiraceae bacterium
AATCTTTCGGTCGTTCCTCTCTGTATTCAGATAAAGGCTTTCTTGATTTTACTGTTTTACGGACACCCGCCTTTCTCGCGCCGGTCCTTTTTCCTCCTGCCAAAACTGAATGCGAGGGAACAGGCTGCCCTGTTCCCTCGCTTTTTAATAGGATCAGTCCAAAATCTCCATCAGTCTGCCGCAGCAGAAGGGGATGGGCTCCCCGGCCTTGACGTGCTGGGTCTTGTTGCAGATGACGCAGTACACGTCGGTGTCGTAGGGGGCGCGGATGACGGGAATGGCCTCCGCCTCCTCCTTGCTCAAGCCCTCGATGTGGAAGGTCGCGGTCTTGTTTTGGCTGGGCTCGTACACGCCGATGGGGGCCAGGTACTTGTTGCCGCCCACGCAGTTGCCCATCTTCACCCACAGGGCCTCCAGCTCGGCGGCCTCGGCGGCGTGCTCGGGGGTAAACTCCACCAGGTCCTTGTTGATCCGAATCTTCATGGCGCTGCCCTTCCTTACTTGAAGTACCGCTCCAGCAGGCCCTTCAGCGCCTTGCCGTGACGGGCCTCGTCCTTGGCCATTTCATGGACGGTGTCGTGAATGGCGTCCAGGCCGTTCTTCTTGGCGCAGGCGGCCAGGTCGAACTTGCCCTGGGTGGCGCCGAACTCGCAGTCCACCCGCCAGGCCAGGTTCTTCTTGGTGGAGGCGGTCATGTTGGGCTCCAGGGTGCTGCCCAGGATCTCGGCGAACTTGGCGGCGTGCTCGGCCTCCTCGTAGGCGGCCTTCTCCCAGTACAGCCCGATCTCGGGATAGCCCTCCCGATGGGCGATCCGGGCCATGCACAGGTACATGCCCACTTCGCCGCACTCGCCCTGGAAGTTGGCCTTCAGCTGCTCCAGGATATAGGCCTTGTCCTCAGCGGAGACGTCGGGGTTGTCCCGGACGGTCTTCTCGTAGATGCCGAACTCATGCTCGGCGGCCAGCTTGCCGCTGTCCTCCATCACCTTGAACTTGGAGCCGTCCACCTTGCACACCGGGCACTTGAAGCCCTCGGGGATGGACTCGCCTTCGTACACATAGCCGCAGACGGGACAGACAAACTTTTTCATACTGTTATATCCTCCTTATAATAAATTCAGGGTTGCTCTTCAAACTCATCCTTGCCGGCGCCGCAGAGCGGGCACGCGAAATCCTCGGGCAGGTCCTCCCACTTGGTTCCGGGGGCAATGCCGGCTTCGGGGCTGCCCTCTTCCTCGTTGTACTCCCACCCGCAGATGGCGCAAACGTATGTCATTTCCCTTCACCTCCTCGCTGGGAATGTTGACATTCGGGGCAGACGCCGGTAAACGTCAGCCGGAAACCGGACACCTGCCCGCCGGAGATCGCCTCCGCCGCCTGGGTCAGCGCCGCCGGGAGTACCGGCTGGGGCAGATCCCGGATGCTGCCGCAGACCTGGCAGACGAAGTGGGCGTGGGGCGCGGAGTCGCCGTCAAAGCGCTCGATTCCTTCCACCGTCCCCAGGCTGGCGATCCGCCCCTGGCGCTTGAACAATGCCAGGTTGCGGTACACCGTCCCTAAGGACAGGTCCGGAAATTCCTCCCGCAGCTGCCGGTACACCCACTCGGCGGAGGGGTGGCTCCGGGTAGAGCGGAGGCAGGCAAGGATCGCCTCCCGCTTGCGAAACCGCTTTTCCATTTCGTGCCGCCCCCTTCGGATGCGAATCATTCCGATTGATACCCAGAGTATACCATATCCCCATGGCTTTGTAAAGGGGCGGCAAATTTTTTTCTTTTTTTGAAAAAAACCTATTGACAAATGGGCTTTGCCTGTGTATACTAACTGTACTAACACTGCTAATACAGTTAGCATGGTTAGTACACTTCATACAAGGAGGAACGCCTATGATCCATTTGGACTACCGGGACGCCCGGCCGATCTACAGCCAGATCATCGATGGGCTCCGGGAGCAGGTGATCGCCGGAATCCTGCGGGAAGGCGACAAGCTCCCCAGCGTCCGGGAGCTGGCGGGGGAGCTGGCCATCAATCCCAATACCATCCAGCGGGCCTACCGGGAGCTGGAAGCGGCGGGATGGATCGCCTCCGTGCCTGGGAAGGGCAGCTTTATCTGCGGAATCCCGAAAAGCACCGGCCAGGTTGCCAGCCTGCTGGAGACCTTTGACAAGACGGTGTCGGCGCTGCTGCTGCTGGGCGTGACCCGGCAGGAGCTGTCGGCCCGGGCGCTAGGGAGGGAATCGGAATGTTTGAACTGAAAAATGTCACCAAGACCTTCGGCGGCTTCACCGCCCTGGACGATTTGAATATGACCGTCCCCAACGGCACGGTGTACGGCCTGGTGGGCCCCAACGGCGCCGGCAAGACCACGGTAATCCGCCATATGCTGGGGGTCTACCGCCCCGACCGGGGCACCATCCAGCTGGACGGCCAGGATGTTTACGAAAATGTGGCGGTGAAGGCCCGGATCGGCTCCATCCCCGACGACATTTTCTACTTCCCCTCCGCCACTTTGGAGGAAATGCGGAAATTCTACCGGGGGATCTACCCCCAATTCGACGACCAGCTTTTTGAGAAGCTGAAGGAGATTTTCCAGCTGCCCCACGGCCCCATCCGGCGCTTTTCCAAGGGCATGCAGAAGCAGGCGGCCTTCCACCTGACGGTCTGCACCCGGCCGGAGGTGCTGATCCTGGACGAGCCGGTGGACGGGCTGGACCCGGTGATGCGCCGGCAGGTTTGGAGCCTGCTGCTGTCCGACGTGGCCCAGCGGGGCACCACCGTGCTGATCTCCTCCCACAACCTGCGGGAGCTGGAGGACATCTGCGACCATGTGGGCATCATGGACCACGGGAAAATGCTCATCGAGCGGAGCCTGGCGGATATGCAGGGCAGCACCGTGAAGGTGCAGCTGGTGGGGGAGCCGCCCAAGGGCCTGAACATCCTCCACGAGAGCGTCTCCGGCCGGCTGAAGACCCTGGTGGTCCGGGGGGAGGCCCAGGCGGTGGAGGCCGCCGTGGCCGCGGAAAATCCCGCCTATTTTGACGTGCTGCCCCTTTCCCTGGAGGAGATCTTCATCTACGAGCTGGGAGGTGTGAACTATGAAGTCAAGAACATCGTTCTTTAGTCCCACGGTGTTCCGCAAGGACCTGACCCGCTTCGCCCCGGTCTGGGTCCTGTACGGCGTGGGCCTGCTGCTGGCCCTGCTGGTGATCCGGGGGCGGCTGGCCGTCAGCCTTGCCGAGTCCATGGGCGTCATGGCCGCTGTGGAGTTGTGCTACGCCCTGGTGGTGGGCCAGGTGCTCTTCGGCGACCTGTTCCAGAGCCGGATGTGCAACGCCCTCCACGCCATGCCCCTGCGCCGGGACTGCTGGTTCCTCACCCATATGGCGGCGGGCCTATTTTTCTTCCTGGTCCCCACGGGATCGATGGCGGCGCTGGCGGCGGTGCAGATGGGAAAGCACGCCTGGGTCGCTGGGATGTGGCTGCTGGGCTGCCTGCTGGAGTACCTGTGCTTCTTCGGTATCAGCGTGTTCAGCGCCCTGTCCTCCGGCAACCGGGTGGGCATGGCTCTGATCTACGCCTTGATCAATTTCGTGTCCCTGATCGCCCAGTGGCTGTCCGTATACCTGCTGGACCCCCTGTTCTATGGGCTTTCCGTTCCCATCGGGCCCTTCCGGAGCTTCTGCCCGGTGTGGAGCCTGATCGACCGGGACTTCTTCAAAACCGCCGGCGGGTATTACAGCGATTTTTCCGACGCGAAGATCGAGCTGGTCTCCGAAGGCTGGATTTACGTCGGCGTCTACGCCGCGGTGGGCCTGGCGCTGATTCTACTGGCGCTGTACCTGTACCGCCGGCGGAAGCTGGAGTGCGCCGGGGACCTGATTGTGGTCAAGGCGCTGGTGCCCGTGTTCCTCACGGTGTACACCCTGTCCGCCGGGGTGCTGTTCACCGTCTTCTTCATGATCTTCGGCACGGTGGAGATCTATTCCGTCCTGGGTATGACGCTGCTGGCGGTGGGCCTGGCGGTGGGCTACTACACCGGCCGGATGCTGCTCCGGCGCACGGTTAAGGTGTTCCAGCCCAAGTCGCTGCTGGGCCTGGCGGGCATCGCGGCGGTGCTGGCGGTGATCATGGTGGCCGTCTATCTGGACCCCATGCGTGTCACCTACCGGGTCCCGGAGCGGGGGGAGATTCAGGCCGTCTCCATCACGGACTATTCCCTGGGCAGCGAGGACTTCCTCTCTGAGGAGGACGCCATTTCCGCCGCCCTGGAGCTGCACCGCAGCGCCCTGGAGTACCGGGCGCCGGAGCGCATCTATCCACTGGTAGAGCGGTACTCCTTTACCCTGACCTATCAGCTGAAGGATGGGTCTATTCTGAGCCGGTCCTACGCGGTGCCCATAAGCGATCCGGCGGTGAAGGGGCTGAAGAAGCCCTGGAGCAACTGCGAGCTGGTCCTGGGCTTGAGCAAGGAGGAAATCGACGCCGGCAGCTACCCCGCTTTGAGGATTTATATCAACGGCGCCTACATGGAAGATCCCCAGCAAATCCAGGAAATTCTGGAGGTTCTGGTTCAGGACTGCCAGGATGGGAATCTGTGCCAGCTGGCCTTTGTAGGGAGAGGGGAACGAGTCCTCTATATGGAGATCGAAGAGCAGGACTACGATCAGAACTATTTCTACCGCTCCATCGCGGTCGGCCCCGACGCCCAGCACATCCTCGACTATCTCCTTGCCAACGGTTGGCAGTATGAGGACGGGCGGCTGGTGGCGCCGGAGGGCCAAGAAGCCTACGGGAAATAGCCTGCGGAAAGGAGGAGCCCGCCATGAAAAAAGAAGTGCTTGCCTGCCAGCTGTCGGTGCTGGCATTGTGCGGGGCCCTGATCCTGGCCATGTGCCTGAGCCGGGGGAAACCCCTGCGGCTCCCCACCGTCTGGCATGACGGGGTCCCCGCCGCCATTCAAATTCAAAAATCGTATTTTGCAGAAAGGAATAATTTTTATGATTATTATTGATTACCTTCTTAGTTTTTTGATGAACCTGAAGTTCGATTTCCCGGTCGTGTTCTATTCCGCGCCGGTGGTGATGGGAATCCTGCTGGTCATCAGCCTGATCCTCTACCGCTACTTCAAGCAGGCGCGGCAGGAGAACCCCCAGGGCGTCTCCGCCGGGCGTGTCAAGGGAATGAAGATCTTTATGATCGTCAGCGCTGTGCTGTTCGGGGTGACCACCCTGACGGTGGTGGCTCTCTCCCTGCTTACCTATCTGGTCATGACCTCGATGTGAGGCAGGCGGCCCGGAGACCGCTCCGGGCCATTCCGCCAAGCGGAAGGCAAAACGCTATTTTACGGAAAGGAATGATCTTTATGTTTATTATTGAATCTATTCTTCGGTTTTTGTCCAGGATTTTGTCCGGCTCCCTGCTTGAATCGATCCTGTTCTATTCCGCGCCGGTGGTGACGGGGCTCCTGCTGGTCACCGGCCTGATCCTCTACCGCTTCGCCAAACAGAAGTATCAGGCGGACCCGGCGCACATCTCCGCCGGGCGTGTCAAGGGGCTGAAAATCTTTATGATCGTCAGCGCTGTGCTGTTTGGGCTGACCACCCTGGCGGTGGGGGCCTTCACCTTCATCACCTATACGGTCATGGTCTCGATGTAAGGCAGGCAGCCCGGAGGCGGCCTCCGGGCCATTCCGCCATGCGGCATACAAAGGAGGAGCATTCATGGATTTTTTGTTTCGTTTCTTAGCGGATTTTATACCGGCCAACGCGACGCTTTACGCCATTCCCCTGGGGATGGGCCTGCTGTTCGCCATCAGCAGCGTTCTCTACCGCTCGGCCCAGCGGAAGCAGCGGGAGGACCCCCAGAGCGTCTACGCCGGGAGGATCAAGTCCCTGAAAGCCCTGAAAATCGTCAGCGGCGTGCTGTTTGCCGTGACAGTTGGGGCCGTGCTGGCCTACACCGTTCTGGTGTATGGAATCATGACGTCTATGTGAGGTGGATTTTATGAAAGATCGTACATTTTACCGCGTTTTGGCGGCGGTGGTCGCCCTCTGCACCGTCCTGACCCTGGCCCATGTGGGCTACGGGGCCTGGGCCTATCAGAACAGCTCCATCGTCCAATTTATCGCGAAGGAGCCGTGGTAATATGAAGCTTGTCAAGCAGCTTGCCGCCCTTCTGGCGGTGGTAATGGTGTTCGCCCTGTTCAATCTCAGTATGTTCCGGGTATTCACCGGGCGGCTGGGCAACAATTTCAGCGGCGCCAGCCAGCTGAAAATGATAGACCTAGAAAAATATCTGCCCTTCCAGCCGGAGTCGGACCTGGCCCGGGTGGACGCTTCCGTGAAGCTCTCCGGAGACCTGCCCGTTCTGGACGGGGCCTCCGCCCTGGTGCCGGTGTACGCCTCCGTCATCGAGAATCTGTACCCCCAGGGCTCTGTGACCTACGAAGGCGGCACCTTCTCCGACGACAATTACTACGGGGAGAATTTCGCCTCCGACAGCGTTATGCAGTATTATAACACCGTCCGGGGCTACAAGGCCATCGTGGACGGGGACACGGACCTCTTTTTCAGCGCCGGCCCGTCGGAGGAGCAGAAAAAATACGCCGAGGATCAGGGGGTGGAGCTGGTCTACGTCTCCATTGGGCGGGAGGCCTTCGTGTTCTTCGTGAACCAGGCCAACCCGGTGGACGGCCTCACCGCCGACCAAATCCGGGACATCTACGCCGGGGACTGCACCAACTGGAAGGACCTGGGCGGCCCCAACCGGGCCATCAATCCCGTCACCCGGATCGCGGGCAGCGGCAGCCAGACCCGCATGGAAAAATTCATGGGCGACCGGCCCTTCGGCCTGAAATCCCCCTTCGCCCTCACCGGCGGCTCCCTGGGCTATTCCTTCCGGTTCTACCTGGAGGGCATGGTGCAGGATAACGGCGTCAAGCTCCTGGCGCTGGACGGGGTCTACCCCAGTATGGAGAATATCCAGAGCGGCAAATATCCCCTGGTCTCGGAATTTTACGCCATCTACCGGGCGGACAACGACAATGAAAATATCCAAATCCTTCTCGACTGGCTCCTCTCCCCGGAGGGCCAGGAGATGATGGCCGCCACGGGCTATATTCCTCTCGCCTAAATAAACGCGCCCCGCCGCCGGATTTCCGGCGGCGGGACTGCTTTTGAAATTCAAAGGACGATGTTTTCCTGCCCACCCGCCAGCCAGGCCGCCAGATTGGAAAACACGATCTCGGCCCGCCGGGCCATGGACTGCTCCGTGGCGAAAGCCATGTGGGGGGTCAGCAGAGCGTTCTTGCAGTGCAGCAACGGCTCCCATCCCGGCAGCGGCGGCTCGGAATCGAACACGTCGATCCCCGCCCCGGCGATCACACCCTGATCCAGGGCCTCCGCCAGGTCCCGGGCTGCCACCACCGGCCCCCGGGCCACGTTGATCAGCAGGGCGGTGGGCTTCATATGGGCCAGGGCCGCCCGGTCGATCATCCCCCGGGTGTCGGGCGTCAGGGGGCAGTGGAGCACCACCACGTCGGACTGTGCCAGCAGTTCTTCCCGGCTTACCTGCCGGATGTAGTCCGGCAGCTCGGGATGAATCGTCCGGTTGTGGGCCAAAATTTCCGCGCCGAAGGCGTGGAGCAGCGCCCCGGTGCGCCGGCCGATCCGGCCGCAGCCCAGGATGCCCACGGTCTTGCTCCCCAGCTCCCAGCCCACCAGGCCGTCCTTGACCCCGCCATTTCGGCACCGGTCCTCCGCCTGCCGCAGATTCCGGGCCAGGGACAGAATCATCCCCACCGCCAGCTCCGCCACCGCCTGGTCGGAGTAGCCGGAGGCGTTGCTCACCCGGATGCCCCGCTCCCTCGCGGCGGCCAGATCCACATGGTCCGTCCCGGTGAAGGCGACGTCGAGAAACCGGAGCCTTTCTGCGCGCCGGATGGCCGCCCCGGGCAGGGGCATATTGGCCAAAATCGCCGCGTCCGCGTCCCGGAGCCGCTCCGCCAGGAGATCCACGTCTTTGGTGGCGGAATAGTGTTCAAAGGTATGCCCCTGTTGGATAAAGGGCGCTTCTAACCGTTCCAGGGCCTCCTTCGGAATGCCCAGGGACTCTAAAATCACGATTTTACTCATGGCCGGTCCTTTCTTCTCCCTCCGGGAGATCAAAAATTGCAAAAATACGGCGTTTATGATATAATAGCCCCATCCGATTTCACGGGAGGCACACCATGGCACAGATCGTTTCCATCCAGGATCTCAGCGCCCCGGAGCTGGCGGCCTATTCCCAGCTGACCAACGCCCAGCTGCGCAGCCGGCTGGAGCCGGAAAAGGGGATCTTCATCGCCGAGAGCGCCAAGGTCATTTCCACGGCCCTGGACGCCGGGTACCGGCCCATCAGCCTGCTGATGGAGCGGCAAAAGCTGGAGGGCCCCGCCGCACCGCTGCTGGACCGGGTGGGGGAGGCGAAGGTGTTTGTGGGCGAGCGGGCGCTGCTGTCCTCTCTCACCGGCTACCCCCTGACCCGGGGGATCCTCTGCGCCATGGCCCGCCCGGTTCTGCCCGCCCCGGAGGAGATTTTGAAGTCTACCCGGCGGGTGGCGGTGCTGGAGGGCATTGTGGACGCCACCAATATCGGCGCCATTTTCCGCTCCGCGGCGGCGCTGAATATGGACGCCGTGCTGTTCACCCCCACCTGCTGCGACCCCCTCAACCGCCGGGCGGTGCGGGTCAGCATGGGCACGGTGTTCCAGGTGCCCTGGGCCTGCCTGGAGGGGGCCTGGTCTTGGCCCGGAGCGGGGCTGGCCCGGCTAAAGGAGCTGGGCTTCGTCACCGCCGCCATGGCCCTGGGGGATGGGGCCCTGCCCCTGGACAGTCCCCGGCTGCAAGACCTGGAAAAGCTGGCCCTGGTACTGGGGGCGGAGGGGGACGGCCTGTCCCAAGCCACCATCGCCCAGTGCGATCACACGGTCCGCATCCCCATGGCCCACGGGGTGGACTCCCTCAACGTGGCCGCCGCCAGCGCCGTGGCCTTCTGGCAGTTCCGGGTCCGGGCGGCGGAAACGGCAGAGCCTGGTTGACGGTCAGATCCGGCCTTTTTCTCCATTTTACCCCGCCCCGGGTCCCCTGTCAAGGGGAAGGACGCTCCATATAGTTGCCCCCGTTCCCGCCAGGCGGGAACGGGGGTTGAAGCGAATAGGGCAGGCACGCCGCTCCTTCCCATCCCGTCCCTCACAGGTCGGGATGATACATAAATTTTTTTAGGTCGGAAGCACTTTCGGGCGCGGAAAAATCCAGATCCAGGGACAGATACCCGGACCGGTTCTGATTGCTGATGAACTGCCACAGCTTTACCTGCCCCATGCCCTTGATATCGTCACGAAAGGCCTTGGGCCAATTGGGATAGGGCTTGCCGCTCCAGTCGGCGATCCATGTGAATGTATCCGACAGGTTGAATCGTCTGCTGATCAAGGCGTATGTGGAGGAGCTGAAATATGCCCCCATCCGATATCTTTTTGCTCCGCAGGTTTCGATCGTCTTTTTGTAGATGGAAAGATAGTCCTGCCCCATGTGCGGCACGGTGGGCGCTTCGATATCCACAAAGACGCACATATCCTCGGGAATGCCCAGGGCTGCCGCAGCGGCCCTGGCCCGCTCCGCATCGGCGGCCGGATCCTTCCAGTTGTGGGTTGTCCCCCAGTTGTCAACGAGGACGATGGCCGTTCCGTTGCGGAAAATCACAGGAAGCTCCCCTGTGGGGACCGGCTTGCCTCCGTCCAACACCGTTAGACCCTCGCAGATCCCGCCGATACGGACCAGGTATCTGCCCCAAAATGGCCATTTCCCCGTTCCCGGGCCGATCTGCTCCTGGCTCCACTGGAGATAGTTTTCCTGGCCTACCTTGTTGGTCGCCTTGGCCGCCGTGTCCGCGCCTACCTGCCAGCCCGCGCCTGCCGCGAAGTCTATGAGCTCCCGAAAAACGCTGTCTTTCTGTTCTAAAAGCATTTTGGTTCCTCCTTGGTATCTTAAATTCCGCCGCCTTCGGCGGTACTGCCAAAAACTAGCGCGAAAGCGGAACCGCCCCGGCGGGTCAGCACCGGGGCGGGCGTTTAGGATTCATATCCGTTGGGGTTTTGCTTTTGCCAGTTCCAGCTGTCCCGGCACATGTCCTTGAGGCCCAGCTCCGCCTGCCAGCCCAGCACCCCCCGGCTCTTGGCGGGGTCGGCGTAGCAGGTGGGCAGGTCCCCTGCCCGGCGGGGAGCAATCTCATAGGAAATTTGGACCCCGTTGGCCTCTTCAAAGGCGTGGACCATGTCCAGCACGCTGTAGCCCTGGCCCGTGCCCAGGTTAAATACCTCCGTCCCTGTGTGGGCCAACAAATACCGGATGGCGGCCACATGGCCCTTGGCCAGGTCCACCACATGGATATAGTCCCGGACGCCGGTGCCGTCGGGGGTGGGGTAGTCGTTGCCGAAGACGTTCAGATGGTCCCGTCTGCCCACGGCGGTCTGGGTAATATAGGGCATCAGATTGTTGGGAATGCCGTTGGGATGCTCCCCGATCCGCCCGCTTTTGTGGGCGCCCACCGGGTTAAAGTAGCGCAGCAGCACCACGGACCACTCCGGGTCGCTGCGGGCGGTGTCCCGGAGGATCTGCTCGCCGAAGTACTTGGTCCAGCCGTAGGGGTTGGTGCAGTTGCCGGTGCGGGAGGTCTCCTTCAGGGGCATCTCGTTATCCCCGGAGTACACCGTGGCGGAGGAGGAGAAGATGATGGCCTTCACCTTGTGGCGGGCCATGACCTTGCACAGGGAAATGGTGGCCCCCAGGTTGTTCTCGTAATAGGTCAGGGGGATCTGGACCGACTCTCCCACGGCTTTGAGGCCCGCGAAATGGATGGCGCAGGTAATGGTATGCTCCGTGAAGATCTGGTCCAGCAGTTCTTCGTCCCGCACGTCCCCGGGATAGAAGGGGATCTTCGCCCCGGTGAGCTGTTCCACCCGGGCCAGGCTTTCCGCGCTGGAATTGCACAGATTGTCGATGACTACGGGCTCCATCCCCGCTTTGATCAGCTCCAGGCAGGTGTGGCTTCCAATATACCCGGCTCCGCCGGTGACAAGTACCTTCATAATTAAAGCTCCTTTTCATCCGTCCCATTCCCGCCGCCACTTTACGCGGGCAGGTAATAATAGTGTAATCATTTTTGAAAAAAAAGCAAGACCAAATACCGCTTTTCCGAAAAAAAGACGCCGCTTCCGTCCGCCTCCACGAAACATTTTATCCGTGCCTGCCCGTATTTCACGGACGAAAAGAGACGGCCTGTACACATTGCCGGAAAACCGGGAAAAAAGGAGCCGGATTTCTTGGCATTGTGGAAATTGACAAATCCGCG
>CANRHF010000053.1 GCA_947630345.1 uncultured Oscillospiraceae bacterium
AAGAGGGCGGCCGTCACACCCCGTTCTTCAACAACTACCGTCCCCAGTTCTACTTCCGTACCACCGACGTGACCGGCATCATCACCCTGCCCGAGGGCGTTGAGATGTGCATGCCCGGCGACAACGTGGTGATGCATGTGGAGCTGATCACCCCCATCGCCATCGAGAAGGGCCTCCGCTTCGCTATCCGCGAGGGCGGCCGTACCGTTGGTTCCGGTGTTGTCACCGAGATCGAGGGCGACTAATTCCAAAATGATCGACCGGCCCTGGTGCAAGCCAGGGCCGGATCTCTATTTTCGCGGCTTTTTCAGCGGAGAGGCCGAAAGACTTCCAAAATAAACCGAGGCGGTCCCGTTTGGGGCCGCCTCACGCGATCGGGTCTATAAGCCGGGTTCTGTTTTGACAGCCATCTATCTAGTCCCGCCGTTGCCGGCGGGATCCAGCCACCTCTTGGGGACGGCCGGGCCAGCCTCATGTCCCACACACGGTGTTGCTCCGGATAGAGTTTACAGCGGTCCCATGTCTCCATGGGCCGGGTGCGCTCTTACCGCGCCTTTTCACCCTTACCACGTCGAAGCAAGCTCCATATCGTTCGCTTCGCCGCGAGCGGCAAAGCTCACTCATTTCGCTGCTTCTCCTCTCCCCACCGGAACATAGGTTCCGGTGGGGCCCCCGATTGGGGAGGCGAAACAAGCTTCGTATCATTCGCTTCGCCGCAGAAGCGGCAAAGCTCATTCGCTCCGCTGTTCCTCCTTTCCCCACCGGAACATAGGTTCCGGTGGGGCCCCCGATTGGGGGACGCGGCGGTATCTTTCTGTTGCACTGGTCCTGGGGTCACCCCCGGCGGGCGTTACCCGTTATCCTTGCCCTGCGGAGCCCGGACTTTCCTCACGGGGGGCCTTTCGGCCTCCCCCCGCGGCTGTCCAACCCGGTCGCCAGGATATTGTAACCCATTCAAAAGAGATTGTCAAATGTCTTGCAAAATCTTTTTCCGCAGGCTATACTATAGATAGAAATCTGCGTGGAGAGGTGCCCTATGGAGGCTTTTGACCGCTATTTTTCCGCTCTTCGGAACAAAACCGTCACCGTTCTGGGCCTGGGGATCAGCAACAGGCCCCTGCTTCGGCTGTTGCTGCGCTACGGCTGCGCCGTCACCGGCCGGGACCGGACCCCCCGGGAGAAGCTTTCCCAGGAGGTGCTGGCACTGGAGGCCCAGGGCTGCCGGCTGATTCTGGGGGAGGACTATCTGGAAAACTTGACGGAGCAGGTGATCTTCCGCACCCCGGGACTGCACCCGGATACCCCGGCCCTGGCCGCCGCCCGGGAACGGGGGGCGGAGGTCACCAGCGAGATGGAGGCGTTTTTCACCCTCTGCCCCTGCCCCATCATCGGCGTCACCGGCTCCGACGGGAAGACTACCACCACCACCCTGATCGCGGAGATGCTCCGGGCCGGGGGGAAAACGGTCTGGCTGGGGGGCAACATCGGCACGCCCCTGCTGGACAGGTGCCCGCAAATGGGGGAAGAGGACCTGGCGGTGGTGGAACTCAGCTCCTTCCAGCTGCTGGACATGAAGCACAGCCCCCACATCGCCGTGGTGACGAATCTGGCCCCAAACCATCTGGACGTGCACAAGGACATGGCGGAGTATGTGGAGGCCAAGAAGAACATCTTCCGCTTCCAGAACCGGGAGGACTTGCTGATCCTCAACGCCGACAATGAGATAACCGCCGGGTTTACCGGCGTGGGGCGGACGCTGTACTTTTCCCGGAAGGGCCCAGTAGACGGGGCCTGGTGTGATGGGGAGGTTCTTCGCCGCCCGGACCGGGCGGTGATGGCCAAGTCCGACATTCTCCTTCCTGGGGAGCACAATGTGGAAAATTATCTGGCCGCTCTCCTGGCCGCCGGGGAATACGTCCCTGACGAGGCGGCACGGCAGGTGGCCCGTTCCTTCCGGGGGGTGGAGCATCGGATCGAGCTGGTGCGGACCAAGGACGGCGTTCGGTACTATAACGACTCCATCGCCTCCTCGCCCACCCGGACCTTGGCGGCGCTGGCCAGCTTCCCAGAGAAGGTGCTGCTCATCGCGGGGGGCTACGACAAGCACATCCCCTATGACCCCCTGGGCCCCGCCGTCTGCCGGAAGGTCAAAAAGCTGTTCCTGGGCGGGGCCACCGGCCCCAAAATTCGACAGGCGGTGGAATCGTGCCCCGAATATGCGCCGGGGGCCCCGGAAATTGTGGATTGCGGGGACTTTGCCTCGGCGGTGCGGGCCGCCGCGGCGGCGGCGGAGCCGGGGGACGTGGTGCTGATGAGCCCCGCCAGCGCCGCCTTCGACCAGTTCGCCAATTTCGCGGTCCGGGGCGCCGTCTACAAAAAGATCGTGGAGGAGTTGTAAAATGTCTATCTCCAATGTTGTGGGCGCGGCCACCGGCGTGATGCGCAAGGCCCTGCCGCTGCCGGAATGTGCCGCCGTGATCGTGGCGGCGGGCTCCGCCCAGCGGATGGCGGGGCAGGATAAGATTTTGGCGGACCTGGCGGGCCAGCCGGTGATCCAGCGGACGGTGCGGGCCTTTCAGGACTGCCCCGCCATCAAGACCATCGTGGTGGTGACCCGGCCGGATCAGATCATCCCCGTTCGAGACCTCTGCGCCGGGATGGAAAAGCTGCTGGCGGTGGTGGCCGGGGGAAAGACCCGGGTGGAGTCCGTGTGGCTGGGCCTCCAGGCCTTGCCCAAGACCGTCAAGCTGGCGGCGATCCACGACGGGGCCCGGCCCCTGGTGACCGGCGCGGTGATCGACCGGACGGTACGGGCCGCCCATACCTATGGCGCCGCCGCCCCGGCGGTGCCGTTGAAGGACACGATCAAGGCCGCTCAGGGCGGCGTGGTCAAAAGCACCCTGGACCGGAAGCTACTGCAAGCGGTGCAGACCCCCCAGGCCTTCGACCTGGACCTGATCCGGGGGGCCCTGAAAAAGGCCCTGGAGGCGGGGGAGGAGCTGACCGACGACTGCGCCGCCGTGGAAAAGATGGGAATGTCCGTAAAGCTGGTGGAGGGGGACGAAAAGAATCTGAAGATCACCACCCCCCTGGACCTGACCCTGGCCGCCGCTATTTTGGAGGCGGGGCTATGAGGATCGGCCACGGCTACGACGTCCACCGGTTGACGCCCGGCAGACCCCTGGTGCTGGGCGGGGTGACCATTCCCTATGAAAAGGGGCTGCTGGGCCACTCCGACGCGGATGTGCTGCTCCACGCCGTCATGGACGCCCTGCTGGGGGCGGCGGCCCTGGGGGATATCGGGACCCATTTTCCCGACACGGACCCCCAATACGCCGGCATTTCCTCCCGGGCGCTGCTGCGCCGGGTGGGGGACCTGCTGGCCGCCGCCGGCTACCGGGTGGGAAACCTGGACGCCACCATTATCGCACAGGCCCCCAAATGCAAGCCCTACATCCCCGCCATGCGGCAGGCCATCGCCGCCGATCTGGGGGTGTCTATAGACCGGGTCAGCGTCAAGGCCACCACGGAGGAGGGGCTGGGCTTTTCCGGCAGGGGCGAGGGGATCGCCTGCCACGCGGTGTGCCTCCTGGAGGCGGCGGCGAGGCCCGCAAGCTCCGGCCGGTGAGGCGCCTTTTGTGTAGTTTCCTTAGAAATCGGCCGTTCCGGGGGCTGTTTTTCTCCTTTTCGGAAACACAAGTTTGTTGACTGGTTAATTTTTCTCTGATATAATACGTTTATCACAGAAAAATCAAAGGGGCCTAGCTATGAGCCAAATTCGCGTCATGACCGACTCTGCCAGCGACATTTCCGTGGCGGATGAGAAGAAGTATGGGATCTCCGTGCTGCCTTTCCAGGTGACGCTGGGGGGCAAAAGCTACCTGAGCCGGGTGGACCTGGACAACGAGCAGTTTTACCGCCTGATGGACCAGATTCCGGAGCTGCCCTCCACCTCCCAGATCACGCCGTTCCAGTTTCAGGAGATCTATGCCAAGGAGGCCGAGAGCGGCACGGAGGACCTGATCCTGGTGCTGATCAACTCCAAGGGATCTTCCACCTATGAAAACGCCTGCCTGGCGGCGGAGCAGTTCCGCCAGGAGCATCCGGAGCGCAAGATGAACATCCACTGCGTCGACGGCATGGGCTACAACGGCACCTACGGCGGCCCGGTGATCGAGGCGGCCAAGCTCCGGGACCGGGGGGCCTCCGCCCAGGAGATCGTGACTTATCTGCGGGATATTCTTCCCCGCCGGGAGATCTACTTCGGCATTTACGTGCTGAAATACGCCGCCCGTTCGGGCCGGATCCCCACAGCCGCCGCCTTCTTGGGGGACAAGCTGGGGCTCAAGCCCGTGATGCGGATCTTTGATCAGGGGATCACCACCGCCGCCAAGTGCCGAGGGGAGAAGCACCTGATCGAGCGCCTGGCGGATCTGAGCGTGGAGGACATGGTTCCCGGCTCCCCCTACGAGGTGATCTACGGCTGCGACGAGACCTGCCGGGACGAGATGGAGAAGGCCATGGTGGCCCGGGTGGGCTATGGTCCTACCAACTATTTCCAGATCGGCGCCGCCGTGGCGGCCAACGCCGGACCCAAGGTCGCGGGCGTCTCCTTTACGAAGAAATAAACAGCGGGCCGCCTCTCTGGGCGGCCCCAAAAAACAAAAGGAGCGAAAAATATGACTTGGCTGATTTACGCGCTGCTGTCCGCCTTTTTCGCGGCGCTGACATCCATTCTGGCAAAAGTGGGCATCGAGGGCGTGGATTCCAATCTGGCCACCGCCATCCGCACGGCGGTGGTGCTTGTCCTGGCCTGGGGGATGGTGTTCATCACCGGGGCCCAGAGCGGGATTGCGGACATTGGGAAAAAGAGCTGGTGGTTCTTAGTCCTTTCCGGCCTCGCCACCGGGGCCTCCTGGCTGTGCTATTACAGAGCCTTGCAGCTGGGGGAGGCGTCCAAGGTGGTCCCCATCGACAAGCTCAGCGTGGTCATCACCCTGATCCTGGCCTGCGTGTTCCTCCATGAAAAATTCGGGGCCAAGGAGTGGATCGGGTGCCTGCTTCTGGGGGCGGGGACGCTGTGTATGGTGCTGTAAGGAAAAAGAAGGGGCGCTTCCGCGGGAAGCGCCCCAAAATTTTTATTCTCCGGCCAGATTGACATAGGACAGCACGATGTCCCGGTACTTGACTTTCATGGGGAAGGTGGCGACGGCATCCTCCACGACCTGATTGACGGACTGGGCGACAAGATCGCTCTCGGCGTAGCGGTACCAGATCTCCTGCCCACCTACGAAGAACATAATGTGGTAGCCGTATTCGCTCCGCACCAGGCCGTGGTCCCCGTATTCCCGGGCCGGATCGAAGCACCAGTCGTTGAAGCTCTGGACCATGCGGCCCTGGGTGATGTCGGTGATCAGGCCGCCGTTGACGGCGGAGCCGTCCGCGGAGTGCTCTGCGGCCAACTGGGCGAAGGCTTCCTCCGTGGCCTCCCCATTAAGCCACTGATCGTAAAGCGCCTGGGCCTCCTGCCGGCAGGCCTCCCACTCCTTCTCGGAGTAGGTCGTGCTGCCGGAGGAGTCGGTGGCGCCGCCCTGGGGCATGATGAGAATGTGGCGCACGTCCACCATGTTCCCGGCATCCTTGGTGATGCCCTGGGAGGCGTAGGTGTCGGCGTTTTCAGTAAAGTAGGCGTCCACTTCCTCATAGGTGGGGGCCAGATCTTCATAAAGAGTATCCAGATAGTGGTAAGCCCGATAGGACAGCTCCATATAGGCCAGGTAGTCG
This sequence comes from uncultured Oscillospiraceae bacterium, assembly GCA_947630345.1. Lineage (GTDB taxonomy): Bacteria > Bacillota > Clostridia > Oscillospirales > Oscillospiraceae > Faecousia. The sequence continues at coordinate 5,785 of CANRHF010000053.1, forward strand.
TCCAGGCTGCATCCGGGGAACAGGTAGGCGTCCAGCAGCTCCTGGACACTGGCAAAGCCGTAGGAAGCGGCCTGCTCCTCCAGATTCTGGGGCAGCTCCTCCAGGGCCGTTTGCAGCGCCGGATCCAGTTCCACCCCTTCCGCCTCGGCCCGAAGGGCCAGGGCCTGGTACCGGTGCCAGGTGTCCAGGGCCACATCCAGGAAATACTGCTGATAGGTGGCTCCGTCTCCGGTGGTCTGATACTCCAGAGGCTGGGTGTAGTCCACCAGATAGGCGGCGTAGGCGGTGCCGAGAAAATCATAGACCTGGGTCCAGTAGTAGACGTTCAGCAGCCCGTTGGTCAGCTTCCGCTCTCCAATGGCCGCCACCGTCTTGCCGGCGGCGGCTTTCAGCTGGTCCGCCTGGACGGTGTAATTATCCTTATATTGGACGTTGTTCTCCTTGGGCAGCCAGGAGCCGTTGACGCCATAGTAGACCGACGCCGCCAGCCCCAGCGCCAGGGCTACCAGGGCTACGATGGCCGTCACCATGAGTACGATCCGCTTTTTGGACTTGCGGGCGGGCTTCTGTTCGCTTTCTTCCGGGGATTCCTCCTCGGAAGGCTCCTCCGCGTCCCCGGATTCCTCTTCCTCCGACTCCTCCGGGGTGGGCGCTTCCTCCTCCTGGGACGGTTCCGACCCCTCCGGCGCCGCGGCCTCGGGGGCCTCCTCCTGGGCAGCTTCCGCCTGGGAGACCGGTTCTTCCGTTCCTTCCTCCGGAGCGGCTTCTTCGGCGGGTTCGACTGCTTCGGCGTTGTCCTTCCCGCAGGCGGGGCAGAGGGTCACGCCGTCTTCCAAGGGCTCTGAGCAGTATTTGCAGTTCATGGGCATCCTCTTTTCTTCCTCTGGAATAATTGAGTTTAGTTTACCATGCCGGGAGGAAAAATGCAAGCGCCTGGAAAAAATGTTTACCGTTTCGCAAAATGTACTCCTTTAAAAGGGCTTTGCCCTTGCAAAACCGAGGCAAAAATGGTAAAATAGACTTTCAAAATGACCATCGGAGGACTTCCCATGTACCAGACTGTCCAAATTTCCCCATCAGATCTCGATACCCAGCGGACTTACTGCGCCCAGGTTGCGGATTATTGGTCCGCCCGGGGCCAGACCCCCTGCGCCTATGTGGAGACCTACGGCTGCCAGCAGAACGAGGCGGATTCCCAGCGCATTCGGGGAATGCTGCTGGCCTGCGGCTACCGGATGGCGGAGGGCCCCGAGGGGGCGGACGTGGTGGTGATGAACACCTGCGCCATCCGGGAGCACGCGGAGCAGCGGGTGTTCGGCAATCTGGGGGCCCTGACCCATACCAAGCGCCGCCATCCGGGGCAGAAGATCTTCCTGTGCGGCTGCATGGCCGGGCAGCGGGAAGTGGTGGAGCGGCTGCGCAAAAGCTACCCCCATGTGGACGGGGCCTTTGATCCCCAGGCCCTGTGGCGGTTTCCGGAGATCCTCTACCGGAGCCTGACCACCGGCAAGCGGGTGTTCCCCACGGAGCTGTCGCCGGATTCCATCGCCGAGGGGCTTCCCGTGCTGCGGGACTGCCGACACAAGGCCTGGGTGTCCATCATGTATGGCTGCAACAATTTCTGCACCTACTGCATCGTCCCCTATGTCCGGGGCCGGGAGCGGAGCCGCCGGCCGGAGGCCATTCTGGACGAATGCCGGGCGCTGATTGCCGACGGCTGCCGGGAGATCACCCTGCTGGGTCAGAACGTCAACTCCTACGGCAAGGATCTGGACATGGGCTGGGATTTTTCCGACCTGCTTGCCGCCGTGGCGGAGCTGGAAGGGGATTTCTGGGTCCGGTTTATGACCAGCCACCCCCGGGACGCGGGGAAGAAGCTGTTCGACACCATGGCCGCCCATCCCAAGATCGCCAAGCAGCTCCACCTGCCCTTCCAGTCCGGCTCCAGCCGCATTTTGAAGGCCATGAACCGGCACTACGACCGGGCGGAATACTTAAGGGCCGTGGAATACGCCAAAAGTATCATGCCGGAGCTGGTGCTGACATCGGATGTGATCGTGGGCTTCCCAGGAGAGACGGAGGAGGATTTTAAGGAGACCATGTCCCTCATCTCCCAGGTCCGCTACGACGCCCTGTTTACCTTTATTTTCTCCCCCCGGCCCGGGACCCCGGCGGCCGAAATGCCGGACCCCACCCCCAAGGAGGAGAAGAACCGACGCTTTGACCGGCTCTGCGGCCTGCAAAACGCCATTTCCGAGGAGATCCACCGGGGCTACATCGGCAGGACCCTGACCTGCCTTGTTGACGGACGGGAGGGCGGCCTGCTTACCGCCCGGACGGAGGGCGGGCGTCTGGTGCGCCTGGAAGGGGCGGAGGAGCTGATTGGGACCTTTGCCCCGGTTCGGATCACCGGGGCCAGTACCTGGAGCCTGACGGGAACCCTGGAGGCATAAAAATGGAAGACGAAAAACTCACCCCCATGAAACGCCAGTACCGGCAGATCAAGGAGCAGAACCGGGACTGCATCCTCTTTTTCCGCCTGGGGGATTTCTATGAGATGTTTGACGAGGACGCCCGGCTGGCGGCCAAGGAGCTGGACCTGACCCTGACCACCCGGGACCGGGGAAAGCCCGCCGCCGAGCAGACCCCCATGTGCGGCGTGCCCTACCACAGCGTGGATTCCTACATCGCCCGGCTGATCGCCAAGGGCTACAAGGTGGCCATCTGCGAGCAGCTGGAGGACCCGGCCACCGCCAAGGGCCTGGTGGACCGGAACGTGACCCGGATCGTCACCCCCGGCACCGTCATCGAAAGCGCCATGCTGGACGAGAGCCGGAACAACTACTTTGCCTGCCTCTGCGGGGACGGGACGGCCTATGGCCTGGCTTTCTGCGATATCTCCACCGGCGGGTTTTACACAACCTCCTGTGCCGACGCCTCCCAGGCGGCGGCGGAGCTGGGCCGGTTTTCCCCGGCGGAGGTGCTGCGGTTTGGCTCAGGCGTCCAGGACCCCGTGATCGAGAGCGCCCTGCGGAAGCTGGGCTGCTGCCTGGACGAGGGCGGGGAGGGGCCCTGCACTCTGGAGGAGGCCCAGGAGACTCTAAAGGAGCATTTTCACGCCGATTTAGCCCAGCTTCAGGTGGCGGACAGGCCCCTGGCGGCCTACGCCAGCGGCGCGTTGCTGCGGACTCTCCGAGAGCTGCAAAAAAATGACCTTTCCCATTTGCAAAAGCTGGAATACTACGACACCGCCCGGTTCCTGGAGCTGGATCTGGACGCCCGGCGGAACCTGGAGCTGACGGAGACCCTCCGCAGCCGGGAGAAAAAGGGGTCGCTGCTCTGGGTGCTGGACCGGTGCTGCACTGGCATGGGCAGCCGGACTCTGCGAAGCTGGCTGGAAAAGCCACTGATGGACCCGGCCCAGATCCAGCGCCGCCAGGGGGCGGTGGAAGAGCTGACCCGGCTGGCGGTGCCCCGGGGAGAGCTGCGGGAAGCGCTGAAAGCCGTGACGGATCTGGAGCGGGTCATGACCCGCATCGCCACCGGCGCCGCCAACGGCCGGGATCTGCTGGGCCTGGCCACCGGCTTTTCGGCCCTGCCGGAGGTCAAGCGGCGGCTGGAGCCCTTCCAGGCCCCGCTGCTGCGCCGCCTGGAGCAGACCGTCGATCCCATGGAGGAGCTGTGCGGCAAAATTTTGCGGACGATCCGAGAGGAGGCGCCGCTGTCCATCCGGGAGGGAAATCTCATTCGGGACGGGGCGGACCCGGAGGTGGACCGCCTGCGGGCGCTGCTCAAGGGCGGCACCGCCGCCATGGCCGCCATCGAAACGGCGGAGCGGGAGCGTACCGGCATCCGCACCCTTCGGGCCGGCTACAATCGGGTGTTCGGCTACTATATCGAGGTCTCCAAATCCTTTGCCGATCAGGTGCCGCCGGAGTACATCCGCCGGCAGACCCTGACCAATACCGAGCGATTCATCACCCCGGAGCTAAAGGAGCTGGAATACCAGATTCTCACCGCCAAGGACCGGCTGACAGAGCTGGAATACCGGATCTTTACCCAGCTGCGGGAGGAGACCGCCCAGCTGGCGGGCCGGGTGCAGGGGGTCGCCGCCGGCGTGGCGGCGGTGGACGCTCTGGCCTCCCTGGCGGAGGTGGCGGTGCAGAACCGCTATGTCCGCCCCGAGATCCGCCTGGACGGCAGGATCGATATCTTAGAGGGCCGCCATCCGGTGGTGGAGCGGATGCTGACGGACAGCTTGTTCGTCCCCAACGACACCCATATGGACCTGGCGGGAAGCCAGGTGTGCATCATCACCGGCCCCAATATGGCGGGCAAGTCTACCTATATGCGCCAGGTGGCGCTGATCACTGTCCTGGCCCAGATGGGGTCCTTTGTCCCCGCCAAATTCGCCTCCATCGGCGTGGTAGACCGGGTGTTTACCCGGATCGGGGCCAGCGACGACCTGGCCTCCGGCCGCTCCACCTTCATGGTGGAGATGTCGGAGGTGGCCTCCATCCTCCGCAGCGCCACCTCCCGGAGCCTGCTGATTCTGGACGAGATCGGCCGGGGCACCTCCACCTACGACGGCATGGCCATTGCCCGGGCGGTACTGGAATATGTGGCCGACCCCAAGCGTCTGGGGGCCAAGACCCTCTTCGCCACCCATTATCACGAGCTGTCCGACATCGAGACGGAGCTTCCCAATGTGAAGAATTTCTCCATCGCCGTTAAAAAGCGGGGGGAGCAGATGATCTTCCTGCGGAAGATCCTTCCCGGCGCGGCGGACCACAGCTACGGCGTGGAGGTGGCCCGTCTGGCGGGCCTGCCGGGGCCCTTGATCACCCGGGCCAGAACCATTTTGTCTCAGCTGGAGGCCCAGGGCACCGTGTCCCGGAAGCAGCCCGACCCGGAGCCGGAGGCCCAGGTGAGTATGCTGGACCTGAAAGGCCAGGAGCTCTATAAGGCCCTGTCCGCCCTTTCCGTGGAGACGCTGACCCCCATCGAGGCCATCAACGAGCTTTACAAGCTGAAAAAAATGCTGGAATAGGAGGGGCGCTATGGATGGAATGAAACCGCCGGGCCCCGATATGACGCCCTGGGAGCGGAGCTGGGGGATCCGGTATCTGCTCTTTCAGCTGATCTTCTTGCCTCAGATCCTGGTGCTGCTGAACGCCCTGGCGGGCGGCCCTTTGTCCACGCCCTGGCTGAACGTGGTGTTTTTCACCGTGAATTTTGGGGCGGTTGGGTGGATCTTCCGGGACTTCTGGCGGAAAACCCTCCAGGAGCTGCCCCAGACCTGGAAAAAGAGCCTGGCCCTGGCGGCGCTGGGCCTGGGCGTGTACTTTCTGACGTCCCTGGCGCTGGCTTGGCTGTTGGAGCGGGCGTACCCCGGCTTTGGGAACGTCAACGACGCCTCCGTGTACCAAAGCGTCCAGCTGGAATATCTGCCCATGGCCTTCGGGACCGTCCTTCTGGTGCCCGTGGCGGAGGAGAGCCTGTACCGGGGAGTGGTGTTC
>CANRHF010000054.1 GCA_947630345.1 uncultured Oscillospiraceae bacterium
AAGCGCGTCCTTTCGCTCCGAAAGGGTTTTGCAACGTCTTGACAAACTGGAATTGTTATTGTTCTATACATTTTTCACGGCGGCGGGAACGCCCGGCAGCAAGCTCACAGCCAGGCTTCAAAATAATACCAGCAGTTATCTATTTTCTTCGTCATTCCGTGATTATCCGTTCCGTCAGTCCAGTTCCACATATTATCACCCACCAACGTCAACTCTACATTCACATTCTGAAAGGCAGCGGGTGTGCCGTCAGGCGAATAGTAAAAGCCCATATATGGGATCAAGCCCCAGCCATACGTATAAAATTGGACGATGGGATGCGCCCCATCATACAGTCCCCCGACCCTTACCCCGCGGTAACTTCCGGCAGAAACATCCCCTGTCAAACAAGCGGATGCAATATCAACCAGATCTTCGTTGTGAGTTCTAACAAAAAAAGCGACCCGTTCCCCAGGCGTGCAGACCCAGACTGCCGCGGTAACTACGACTAACGCGGCTGCCAACAGAGCTATGACCGTTTTGCCTTTCTTTTTGTGCATACATACTCACCCTTACATACCTCAATTTGCCAAGTAGTCGCCCACTCAATATTTTATATTATACCACCCAAATGTGAAGAAATCTACTGCCCTTTAAGACGGTGAATCGAATGATTCCGAAGTTTCTGCCTGCCTCAAATAGAAAACGCTCCGGCGAGTTTAATCGCCCGGAGCGTTCCTATCCGCTGTCCTTACCTGTCTTAAGGACAAGCTCCAACAGTATTCTGTTTTATGACCAGCCCGCGAACCCGGCGGGGTGGGATTTTAGCCCAGGGCGGAGCGCAGCTTTTCCGCCAGATCGGTCTGCTCCCAGGGCCGGCCCTCCACGCCGAAGTGGCCGTGGGACGCCGTCTCCGCGTAAATGGGACGGCGCAGCTCCAGCTTGCGGATGATCCCGGCGGGCGTCAGGTCGCAGGTCTTCCGCAGCAGCTCCGTCAGCTGCTCGTCAGAGACCTTGCCGGTGCCGTAGCTGTCCACCCGGACGGAGACCGGCTCGGCCACGCCAATGGCGTAGGCCAGCTGGACCTGGACCTGGGTGGCCAGGCCCGCCGCCACCAGATTTTTCGCCATGTACCGGGCCATATATGCGGCGCTGCGGTCCACCTTGGTGGGATCCTTGCCGGAGAAGGCACCGCCGCCGTGGGAGAAGTAGCCGCCGTAGGTGTCCACAATGATCTTCCGGCCCGTCAGGCCCGTGTCTCCGTTGGGGCCGCCAATGACGAAGCTGCCGGTGGGGTTGATGAAGATGTGGGCCACATTTTCCAGGGAGAAGCCGTAGGCCGCCAGGGCCGGGGCAATGACCTGCTCCCGGACCAGGGCGCGGACCTGGTCGATGGAGAAGGAGGCGCTGTGCATCACGGACACCACCACCGTGTCCACACCCACCACCCGGTTGTTCTCGTCAAACTCCACCGTCACCTGGGTCTTCCCGTCGGGGCGGAGATTGGGATTGCGGTGGACGCAGTCCGTCAGGGTGTTGGCCATGGTCCGGGCCAGGGCCGCCGGCAGGGGCATCAGCTCCGGCGTCTGGGCACAGGCCCCGCCGAACATCATGCCCTGGTCCCCCGCCCCGCCAACGGCGTCGTTGGTGCCCAGGGCGATATCGGCGGACTGGGTATGTAGTTTACATAAAATTTCCACCGTGTCAGCGCAGAACCCATCCTCGGGGTGGGTGTAGCCGATGGAGCGGATGGTGTCCCGGGCCACCTGGGCGTAGTCCACCACGGCCTTGGTGGTGATCTCCCCGCAGATGACGCAGAAATCGGTGGTCACCATGGTCTCGCAGGCCACCCGGGAGCCGGGGTCCTGGGCGATGCAGGCGTCCAGAATAGCGTCGGAAATGGCGTCCGCCACCTTATCCGGGTGGCCGCAGGTGACGCATTCCGAGGTGAAAAGTCTTTTTTCCATTGTTTTCTGTCTCCTTTCAGAATAAAAAACCGCACACCGAAGATCCGATGCGCGTTCTATCGAATCCTCATCTTTCGTTGCCGCCGGATTTGGCACCACATCACATTCGACAGGTTGCCGGGTTTCATCGGGCCGTTCCCTCCACCGCTCTTGATAAGGCTTGTATGCAGTTCTTATCTATTTTAGCGCTTTTTTCTCAGTTGTCAAGACCCATTTTCCCGGAAATGCCTCTTGTTTTTTTGAAAGGATAGGGTTATAATATTGGGAGAAACCCATAAGGAGGCAGAAACATGGCTGTTAAAATCGAAAAGGAAACCATTATTGGCGATATTTTGGACATCGCGCCTCAGAGCGCCCCGCTGTTCTTTGCCATCGGGATGCACTGCCTGGGCTGCCCCTCCTCCCGGGGGGAAACGGTGGAGGAAGCCTGTATGGTCCACGGGATCGACAGCGACGCCTTCCTGGCCCAGCTGAACCACTTCCTGGAAGCCAGCGAGAATGCAGACGCCTGACATCCTGGCCGCCCCTGCCGGGGCGGCCAAGTTCTTTTTGGGAGGGAACCCATGAAGCTGTCCAACCGGCTTCTGGCCTGCTGTGATTATGTAAACTATGGAGACCGGGTGGCGGATGTGGGCGCGGACCATGGCTATCTGGGCATCCATCTGCTCCGGACCGGGCGGGCCAGCCAGGTGATCGCCTCGGACATCCATCCCGCTCCGCTGGAAAGCGCCAGGCGCAACGCCGTGAAATTCGGGGTGGCAGATCGGATGACCTTCTGCCTGTCCGACGGGCTGTCCGCCCTGCCCCGGGATTTCGATGTCCTGGTCTGCGCCGGGATGGGGGCGGACACCATGATCCATATCCTCTCCATGGCCCCCTGGCTGAAAAAAGGGCAATACCGGCTGATCCTCCAATGCCAATCCCGTCGCCCGGAGCTGCGCCGCTGGCTGAGCGAGAACGGCTACACGATCCGTCGGGAGACCCTGGCGCAGGACGGCAAGTTTTACTACCCCGTGATGGAGGTCCTGCCCGGCGCGGGGCCCACGCTCACCCCGGGGCAGTGCTATCTCTCCCCCGCCCTGCTGGAAAGCGGCTCCCCCTTGCTGGGGGCCTACGTCCGGAGGGTAATCGAGGGGATGCGGGAGAGTGTAGCGGGGCTGTCCCGCTCCGGCGGGGAAAAATATCAGGAATATCTCCGGATTTTGGAAGAATTGCTGGAAATGGAGGCGAAGATCCATGACAACGGTCGCTGACATCGTGGCGCTGGTGGAAGAGCTGGCGCCAAGGGAAATGAAAGAGGAATGGGATCATGTGGGCCTGCTGGTGGGAAACCGAAGCCAGACCGTTTCCAAAGTGCTGGTGGCCCTGGACCCCTTCATGGACGTGTGCCAAGAGGCGGCGGACTGGGGCGCCGAGCTGATCCTTACCCACCACCCGCTGATCTTCCGTCCGGTCAGCGCCGTGACCACGGATACCGCCGTGGGCAGAGCGATTCTCTTCCTGGCCCAGCACGGGATCAGCGCCGTTAACGCCCACACCAATTTGGACAACGCCCCCGGCGGTGTCAACGACGCCCTGGCGGCCCGGCTGGGCCTTGCCTTCTCCGAGGTGCTCTCCCCTGCTGGTTTGGACAGCGCCGGGCGGCCCTGGGGCCTTCTGCGGATGGGCAAAGTGCCCCGGCAGAGCCTGGAGAATTTTCTGGAGACGGTAAAAGACCGTCTGGGATGCCCGGTACTGCGTTATGTTAACTCAGGAAGGCCGGTACACCAGGTGGCCGTAGGCGGCGGGAGCTGCGCCTCGGAGCTGGAGACGGTGTTTTACGCCGGGTGCGACACCTTTGTTACCGCCGATGTGAAATACAACCAGTTCTGGGACGCCCGGGAGCTGGGTCTGAACCTGATCGACGCTGGGCATTTTTACACGGAAAACCCCATTTGTCCGGTTTTGGCCGACCATCTGCGGGCCGCGTTTCCAGATTTAACGGTCAAGGTTTCGGAAATTCACCGGGACTGCATGAATTTTGGCTGAAATGGGTTGATTTTTCCCACCAACCTGTGCTACAATAAATTGAAAATTTGAAGGCAACCGCCGTTTCATAGAAGGGAAGATAAAATCATGTCCGGACATTCCAAGTGGCATAACATTCAAAAAACCAAAGGCGCCCAGGACGCCAAGCGGGCCGCGGCGTTCACCAAGATCGCCAAGGAGATGATCGTGGCGGTGAAGGAGGGTGGCGGCAGCGCCGACCCGGCTAACAACTCCCGCCTGGCCACCGTCATCACCAAGGCCAAGGCCGCCAACATGCCCAACGACAACATCAAGCGGGTCCTGGAGCGGGCCGCCGGTTCCGGCAACGCCGAGAGCTACGAGACCATTACCTACGAGGGCTACGGCCCCGGCGGCGTGGCGGTGATCGTGGAGGCCATGACCGACAACCGGAACCGGACCGCCGGCGCGGTGCGGCATCACTTTGACAAGTACGGCGGGAACATGGGCACCTCCGGCTGCGTGGCCTGGTCCTTCGATCAAAAGGGCGTGCTGGTTATCGACAATGAGGACGGCGACCTGGATGAGGACACGGTGATGATGGACGCCATGGACTGCGGCGCCGACGATTTCGAGCCGGAGGAGGACTGCTTCACGGTCTACACCACGCCGGACGATTTCAACGCTGTGGCCGACGCCATGTCCGCCAAGGGCTACCAATTCGAGTCCGCCCAGATCGAGATGGTCCCCCAAAACTACCAGAAGCTGGAAAAAGAGGAGGACAAGTCCAACATGGAGAAGATGCTGGACCTGTTCGAGGACGACGACGACATCCAAAACGTCTGGCACAACTGGGACCGGGATTAAAAATTGTGAATCGCGTTTGCCCCGCCGGGAAACCCGGCGGGGCGGTTTTTACGGCTCCCCTATTGTCCATTTACAGTCCCGGATGCTAATGCAACTGATCGAAGAGGAAATGGAAAAGGCCAGTCTGTGAAGGCTGGCCTTTGGGTATTCTATTCGCCCATTTGCGCGCGGATCAACTCGTCGATTTTTTGCAGGGTGGCCTTATCCGGGCTCTGCTGGCTCAGCAGCTCCGCGATGAGCCCCGTCAGGTCCGGGCGATAAGTATGCCCGTACACCGCCTGGGCGTAGTACGCCTCCCGGCTCATGGTGGGGACAAAGGTACGTCCATAGGTTTTGCTCCGCTTCACGAAGCCCGCTTCCTCAATGATCTCCTTGCGCAGAAGGCCGTTGAGAAGTATATGCACGGAGCTGTCCTTCCAGGACTTTTTCTCCGACCGCTCCAACAGGTCCGAACGGGAAAGGGGTTCGCCGGCTTCCCAAAGCACATCCATGATCTCAAGTTCGCTCTTTGTCAGTTCCAAGGCGATGCACCTCCAAATCAAGCTACCCCTATTATATACTTTGTGTCCTTTTTTGTCAATCCTTATATGGCACTTTTTGACAAATGTTTATGCGCTTCTTCCTATTCCCCCCTGAAAGCCGGGAGAAAGAAAACATTTTTTAAAATCGAATAATACTAAATTTGCCTACTTCCTCTCTCTTCACTCCCCGCGCTCCCTCAGAAAATGCGCCGCCAACCGGGTGAGGAAAGCGGCGTTGGTGGGTCGGGGGATCGTGCCGTCGGGGCCGGGCGGAAAATATTGCCGCCATACCTGCTCGTCCCGCCGGATCCAGGCGGCCTGGATCGCGGAACGGATGGCCCGCTCCACCTGGGCCGCCGTCCAGCCGCCCATCCGGCCCACCTCGGGGTAAAGCTCCTTGGTGATGGACAGATCCGGGTCCCGCACCAGCTCCGGCACCGCCAGACGGCAGCAGTAATAGCCCCGCAGCTTGGTAGGCATCCCCAGAGACAGAAGCAGGTTTGCCAACCCGGCATTCAGATCCGGACGGATGCCCAGGCTTGCGCTTTGGGCCAGCAGGTCCTCCGCTCTGGCGGCCACCGCCCGGACATCGCAGGGCTTCATCATCAGGTAGGCCACGCCCAGCCGCTGGGCGGTGTGTAGGATATAATCGTTGAGGTAGCGGGTGGTGGCAAGGACAATGGGCAGAGGCTGGCGCTTTGCCGACTGTTGAAGCAGACCCAGGCCGTCATACCCCGGAAGCATCAGATCGATGATCAGAAGGTCGGGAGGGTCCGCCTGCAGCGTTTGCAGCGCCTCGCGGCCGTCCGTGCTGACGCGAACCTGATACTTGCTTTTCAGCGAATCCGCCAGGGCTATGCGGAAGTCCTCCATACCGTCCGCGATCAGCACCCGCAAAGTATCCATTGCCCTCAACCTTCCCCACTTTATATCGATAATAAAATAGCACACAATCCCCCTTTTTTCAATAAGCAACTGACCCCTATCCCGGTTTTTTCCACATAAGAGCAAAAAAAGACGGACAGGCAGGAGGTTTTTTCTCCTGTCTGTCCGGTGATAAAAATTTAACCTAATCCGCCGAAAAACCGGCCAATCCAATCTTCCAAACCGCCGTCCTGAGGAACGTCCTGCTGGGACGGTTCGGTTGCCGCAGGCTGGGTCTGATCGGCGGTGTTGGGCTTCTCGTCCAGAATCGCCTTGAGCTGATACACCTGGCCGGCCCGGAATACCTCGATGATGACCTCGTCCCCCGCCTCAAATTTCCGCAGGGCCCGGGTCAGGTCGGAGGTGCTGCCCACATCGTAGCCGCCCAGCCGGATGATCACATCCCCTGCCTGGACGCCCGCTTTCGCGGCGCAGTAACCGTCCACCACTTCCCGGACATAGGCGCCAATGGGAATGCCATACTGGGTCACGGAGGAATCCATGTTCTGCACCGTCACGCCCAGATAGGCGCCCTTGACGTAGCCAAACTCCGCCAGGTCCTCGATCATGCCCAACACATCGTTGATGGGAATGGCGAAGCTGATGCCCTCGATGGAGGCGCCGGTGGAGGTGGTGCCGGAATACTTGGCGGAGGTGATGCCCACCACCTCGCCGCGCATATTGAACAGCGGGCCGCCGGAGTTGCCGGAGTTGATGGCGCAGTCGGTCTGGATCATGTTGATTACGGAGCCGTCGGTGGTGACGCTCCGATCCTTAGCGCTGACATAACCCACGGTCTGGGTGGAGGTCAGGGTGCCCAGGGGATTGCCGATGGCGGTGACCATATCGCCCACGTTAAGCAGGTCGCTGTCCCCAATGGCCACGGCGGGCAGGCCCTCGGCCTCGATCTTCAGCAGGGCCACGTCGTTGTTCTCATCGTAGCCGATGAGCTGGGCCTCGTACTCCTCGTCGTCATAGGTGGTGACGGTGAAGGAGGCGCCGCCCTGCACCACATGGCAGTTTGTGACCACATAGCCGTTTTCTGAGAAGATGAAGCCGGAGCCGGTGGAGACGCCGATCTGACCGTACCGGTCCGGGGCGGACTCGCTGGAGACCAGCACTACGCTTTGATAGTTCTGCTGGTAGACCATGCTGGGGGTCATGCCCTCGGAAGTCACGGTCTCTCCGGGGATATAGCCGCTTCCGCTATTTTCCAGCTGCTCCTGCAGGGCGGTGATCCGCTGATTAAAGCCCTCGGTCATCAGCTCGGTTTTTTCAGCCCAGTAGCTGTTCAGGGCGAAAGCGGTGACGCCGCAGCCGCCGGCGACCAGGGCCACCACCAGCACGGCGGCAACAACGGAACGCCAGACTCTGCCCTTCTTCTTGGGCTTCTTGGGCGGCTCAACGCTGGCCTGGGACTGCCGCGGGGGCTGAGGGGGCTGGGGAGGCGGATTATAGGACGGCTGACGGTACAGGACGTAGGGCGAATCCGCGAAGGGAGACTCCTTCCTTCCAACGCCCGCTCCCCGGTAAGCGCCCTCCGCCTGATAGGGCGGCTGGGGCCCATAGCCCTGAGGCGGCGTCTGGGGCCCGTAACCCTGCGGCGGCGTCTGGGGATCGTATGCCTGGGGCTGCGGCGGCGTCTGCGGCGGCTCATGGGCGCCCCAGTACGAAGAATAGGCCGGGCCTTCCGCCTCCCCCGGCTGCCAGCTCGGTTCAGGCCGGTCGGGCTGGGGCGCCGGCGGCGGCGTTACCGGCTGGGCAGGCTCCGCGCCGTTGTCAATAACAGGTTCGGCTTCCTGAAAGCCGGGTTCCTCTACATTGGGTTCCTGTTCATAGGTATCCATATGAATCCCTCCTTGGATTGAATCTATAATCATAATAGGAGGCGAATATGACATAAATATGTATTTTGGTCGAAACATTTTTGAATTATTTCGCAACAAATTATGTCAGGCGCTCCTGCATAATGTAAGAATACCCCTATTTTTCCCGTCTGTCAAGGAAAAAATACATCCTGCCGCTTAGGCTCGGGCGGCAGGAGCATGTACCACCGACCACCCCGCCGCCCCCAGAGGGGCGGCGGGAGGGAACATCACTTCAGGCGGAAAGACTTGCAGTCGGTGCACTGATCCACAGTGGGATTCAGTTCGTGGGTCCCCACCAGGATCCGGTCCAGGGTGCAGAAATTGGCGTCAGAGCAGTGGTTGGCGCACTGCTGCACGGTGCATTCGATGCACTTGTTGGCGTTATGGCAATCCATTTGTGTCTCCTCCTTCTTTTGATTTCATCGTTAGTATGCCTCCCGCCGGGGAAAACATACGGTTTGACCCGTTGCATTTCCAAGGCGGATGTGTTATCATGGGAAAAAACAAAAAGGATGGATAACTGCCATGACTTTGATCGCGCCCTCAATTCTCTCCGCGGATTTTGCCAATTTGGAACGGGATATCCGTGTAATCGCCGCCAGCGGGGCGGATCTGGTCCATGTGGACGTGATGGACGGACTGTTTGTGCCCAACATCACCATCGGCATTCCCGTGGTGCGAGCGCTGAAAAAGGTCTCTCCCCTGCCCCTGGACGTGCATCTGATGATCGACCGGCCCCTGCGCTATGTGGACGCCTTCTGCCAGGCGGGGGCGAACTATTTGACCATCCATGTGGAGGCGGATGAGCCGGAAAACACCCTGGCCGCCCTGCGGCGCATTCGGGAGATGGGAAAGAAAAGCGGGCTATCCCTGAAACCCGGCACGCCGGCGGAGGCGGTGAGGCCCTTTTTGCCTGAATGCGACCTGGTGCTGGTGATGACCGTGGAGCCGGGATTCGGCGGGCAAAAATTCATGGCCGGCCAAATGGAAAAGCTCCGCACCCTCCGGGCCTGGCGGGATCTGGGATGTCCCAAGTGTCTGCTGGAGGTGGACGGCGGCGTGGACGCGGTCACGGGGCCTGTCTGCCGGGAAAACGGGGCCCAGGTGCTGGTGACCGGATCGGCCTATTTCCGGGCGGAGGACAAAATCTCCTTTGTAAAACAGCTCAGACAATGATTTTTATTGACATTCTTCCCCTGTATGGGTATAATAACAAATGGAAAAATTGGTTTTTCCGGAAAGCTAAACCAATGGCGGCCGGCGCCGCCAATTTGAAAGGAAGGAATATGCCATGATTTATAGCGCAGAAGTTCAGCATATGTGCCCCGTCGCCAAGGGCGCGTATCACGGCCCCGCTCCCATTCCCGAGGAGGGCAAGTGGGTCCAGGCCAAGCAAATCAGCGATATCAGCGGCTTCACCCACGGCATCGGCTGGTGCGCTCCCCAGCAGGGCGCCTGCAAGCTGTCCCTGAACGTGAAGGAAGGCGTCATTGAGGAGGCCCTGGTGGAGACCATCGGCTGCTCCGGCATGACCCCCGAGATCCTCATCGGCAAGACTATCCTGGAGGCGCTGAACACCGACCTGGTGTGCGACGCCATCAACACCGCCATGCGGGAGCTGTTTTTGCAGATCGTCTACGGCCGGAGCCAGAGCGCCTTCTCCGAGGACGGGCTGGCCGTCGGCGCGTCCCTGGAGGACCTGGGCAAGGGCCTGCGGAGCCAGATCGGCACCATGTTCGCCACCAAGCTCAAGGGACCCCGGTACCTGGAAATGGCGGAGGGCTACGTCACCCGTTGCGCCCT
Source organism: uncultured Oscillospiraceae bacterium (assembly GCA_947630345.1). Lineage (GTDB taxonomy): Bacteria > Bacillota > Clostridia > Oscillospirales > Oscillospiraceae > Faecousia. The sequence continues at coordinate 9,916 of CANRHF010000054.1, forward strand.
GGACGAGGACAACCTGATCATCGGCTACGAATTTATCAACCTGGGCAAGATGATGGACTTTATCAAGAAGGGCGACGACGCCGCTGTCGCTCTGGAAAAAGCGAAGGGTCACTATGGCCGTTTTGAGAACGCCCATAAGTATATCGACCCCCGGAAAGACTAAGAGGAGGGCGCGGACATGGCTTTGTTTGAAGGTTACGAACGGAAAATCGACAAGATCAACGGGGTCCTGGCCCAGTACGGCATCTCCAGCGTGGAGGAATGCCGGGAGATCTGCCAGGCCAAGGGCTTTGATCCTTACACCATCACCAAGAATATCCAGCCCATCTGCTTTGAGGACGCCGCCTGGGCCTACACCGTGGGCGCCGCCATCGCCCTGAAGAAGAACGTGAAGAACGCCGCCGAGGCCGCCGAGGCCATCGGTATCGGCCTGCAGGCCTTCTGCATTCCCGGCTCCGTGGCCGAGGATCGGAAGGTGGGTCTCGGCCACGGCAATCTGGGTGCCATGCTGCTACGGGACGAGACCAAGTGCTTCGCCTTCCTGGCCGGCCACGAGTCCTTCGCCGCCGCCGAAGGCGCCATCGGCATCGCCCGCTCCGCCAACAAGGCCCGGAAAGAACCCCTGCGGGTCATCCTGAACGGCCTGGGCAAGGACGCCGCCCAGATCATCAGCCGGATCAACGGCTTCACCTATGTGCAGACCCAGTTCGACTACTACACCGGCGAGCTGCACATCGTCAAGGAGTACAAGTACTCCGACGGCGAGCGGGCCGCCGTCCGCTGCTTCGGCGCTGACGACGTCCGGGAGGGCGTGGCCATCATGCACCATGAGGGCGTGGACGTGTCCATCACCGGCAATTCCACCAACCCCACCCGGTTCCAGCATCCTGTGGCCGGCACCTACAAGAAGGAGTGCGTGGAGCAGGGCAAGAAGTACTTCTCCGTGGCCTCCGGCGGCGGCACTGGCCGGACCCTGCATCCCGACAACATGGCCGCCGGTCCCGCTTCCTACGGCATGACCGACACCATGGGCCGGATGCACTCCGACGCCCAGTTCGCCGGCTCCTCCTCCGTG
>CANRHF010000055.1 GCA_947630345.1 uncultured Oscillospiraceae bacterium
CAGGTACATCTGATAGGGAATCCAAACGGAGGAATCGCCCCAGCCCACACTGTCCTCACCGATATTGCCGTCGCCAGAGGGACCGGCCAGGGCCATGGCGGGATTTGCGGCCTGAACGCGCTTTAGTTCCTCCGGGTTATGGACGCTGGAAGTGGATGGGAAGGTGATCCCCACCTTGCCGCTGGCGTATTGCTCGATGGTCTGATCCTTCAGCCATTTCTTGAAGAATCGCGCAACGTCCATGAAGTACGCCGCCGTCCGGCAGTAAATCATGGCGTCGCCCGTCCAGGCGTTTCGCTCACGGGTCGGGCAGTCTACCGGAACGTCGAGAAAATTCCCCTTTTGGCTCCACCGGGCGTTTTTCACCAGCTTGTTGATAAGCGCATTGGAGCATTGGAAGTCGCCGGTTTCCTCCATATTGGAATAGACGGCGATTGCTTCAAAACCCGCGTCCTCAATGCCCTCAAGTAGCGCGTAACGGAAACCGAACACCGTGAAATGGGGCGTGTATTCCTCGACTTCGCTCCCTTTGCAGATATAGGTGATCTCCTGAAAGGGGCGCCTGCTGCCGTCGCAGTTGGCGGTGGAGAATTTTCCGTCAGGGTCAAAGCCCTCGCCGTGCTTCAGGTGTACCGTCTGTCCGGGTTTCGTGTGGCGGAGCGTCATTTTTACATAGCCCGCGATGTTCTGGCCGAAGTCCGCCACCAGATTGCCTGCGCTGTCCCGGAAGAGCCTGCCGGGGAAGTGTTCTTTCTCCCGCACTGGGACACTCTCTGTGGGAATCCGTTTGGCATCGGTATGGCTCGTCTCCAGAGCGGCTGGTTTCCAGTTGCCCGGCGCAATGCGGGCATCATAGACCTCTCCCGCCTGGAGATCGCTGCGGACGATGGGCCCAGTGCCCACCTGAAAGCGCTCGTCCGTGGGGATGCTCTCTGTGCCGTCCGGGTAAGTGAGTACCAACTCGCCCCAGAGGGCCAGCCGGGGGCCGTAGTTGTTGTTCCACCGCCACCAGCCATCTCCCACGGCGGTCTCCCAGCAGTTCTCTCCCGGGTGCAGCAGGGCAGTTACGTCATACTCCTGCACCTGGATGCGGTGATAGTAGCTGGTGAGGCCAGGGGTGAACTTGTCCTCCGTAATGGGCTGGCCGTTTATTCTGGCCTCATAGATTCCGTGGGCGGTGAGCCGGAGATGGGCGCTCTTGAGCCTTTCCCGGACCGTAAACTGTCTCTGGAACACCGGCACCAGCCGAGTGTCCCGGTTGTCCCCTGGATGGCAGATCCACTGTGCGCCCATAGCCGCGCCTCCTCATTTCATCGTAAAGGTGATCTCTCCCGCGCCATGTGCCACGGCCAGTAGCCTGCCTCGGTATGTGGTGCGCAGGTTGGACCGGAAGTTCTCTTGGCTGAAGGGATCTCCGGAGCCGAAACCCAGAAGTGTGGCCTCTCCAGAGAGGGCAACGGATACCTGCCGCTCTTGATCCATCACGGGGATGCCGTTGGTGTCGGCGAGCTGTACCTCCAGGAAGCGGAGATCTCCAAATGCTTCCTCCCGGACTGTTAGGCGGACATCGTCTCCCGCGGTCTCCAGGCGGTCCCGGCCGATCTCCAGACCATTTGCGTAGGCCACTGCCTCCAGGGTTCCTGGCTGATAAGCGGACTCAAAGTACGCCTGACAGTGCTGTACAGGCGATCTGCCGATCTCCTGGCCGTTGAGCAGCAGTGCCACGTAGTCCCCCGGGGTGTACACCGCCACTCGGATGGGTTTTCCCTCGAAGCCCCGCCAGGTCCAGCTGTGTACTGTCTCGGTGACAGACCAGGGGGTGTTTTTGGCGTCCGCGCCGTAGTGCTGGGGCAGTTCTACGGAGAGATACGGGGCTGTCCGGAGGCCGAAAACGATCTCCCGGAGGTAGCTCAGGGGCCTCCGGTATCCGGTGATGTCCAAATCCCCGCAGTATGCCAGAAGACCGGGATAGGGTTTGGCAAAGCGGAGGGTGCCGTCATAGTCCGTGATGCCCACGCCGGTCTCCCCGATGTAGTCCCAGCCGGTCCAGGTGAAGTCTCCCAGATTGGCGGGGTCCCGCTTTGCGCATGCCCACAGCTGGTCGATCCTGGGCGGGTTGGTCTCAGAGCCGTAGAGAATCCGATTGGGATAGGCTTTCGTGTCCCTCTCATAGCAGGACAGCATGTAGTTGTATCCGCACACGTCCAAGTGGGAGCAGACCTCTTCCCGCCGGGCCTCCATCACGGGATGCGTGAGCAGCTTGTCCAGGCTGCTGGTGAAGACGGTCATGAGATCGTTGATGTCCCCGGTTTGGAGCAGTTCCATCACCTTGTTCACAAAATCCTCTGCCGTGGCGTCGGGTTTGCCGGTGAGCTTGGCAAAGTCCGCCGGTCCCACCAGTCCGCCCTCCAGCAGCATGGCCAGATTGTCTGATCCGGACATCATGCCGCCGTTGATGGCGTTGGTGACGAGACGGGTGGAATCCTGTTTGCGGAATGCGTCCGAGAGAAGGCGGGAGTAGCGGACGCCTTCCTCTGTATGTAGGTTGCCGATCTCGTTGCCGATGGAATACAGCACCACCGAGGGGTGGTTGAAGTCCTTCTCCACGGTGTAGGATACCACGGCGGGCCAGTCTGCGGCAAATGTAGAGGCGTCGTCGTGAGCGGTTTTAGACAGGTTCCAGAGGTCGAAGGTCTCCTCCATCAGCAGCATGCCTTGGCGGTCGCAGACGTCCAGCAGCGCCTTGGAAGCGGGCTGATGGGCGATGCGGATGGCGTTGAACCCTGCCTCTTTCAGCTTTAGCACCCGGCGCAGCTCCGCCCCGTAGAGGCTCGCGCCACCCAGCACGCCGTTGTCCGGGTGGATGCATGTGCCCCGGAGCAGGATCTCCTTTCCGTTGATCCGCAGCCCGTGGACCGGGTCTGCCTGGATGTGCCGGATGCCGAAGGCGGCCTCTGTACTGTCCAGATCGGCAAAAACCGGTGCCTTTCCCACCTTGGCGGCTCGATAGTTGTCCATGATGGTCCAAGGCGCGTCCTCCCGGAGGGTCACCCGGCAGGTGTAGAGCGCGGGAGATTCCGGACTCCAGAGCAGGCACCCACGGAGATAGAGCCGCTGGGTAATCACGGGATCTTCCCCGGGGTAGAGGGTAACCGGGGTGCTCTCCCGGCAGACGATTGCTCCGTTCCCGTCCAGAAGCTGAGTCTCCAGCCGCACATGGGCGATCTCCCCATAGCCGTTTACAATGGGCGTCTGGACCACCACTTCGCTCACATCTTCCCCGCACTCCGGAGTGGACACCCGGATACCGGTGTGGGCGATGCGGGTGGCGCCGCCCTTCCAGAGCCACACGGGGCGGTATAACCCGCCGCCGGTGTACCACCGGGCGTTGGGCAGCTGGTCGTTGCGGACGGTGATGGTGAGCTCATTCTCCCCGCTTCGGAGACTGGGGGTGAGATCGGCGGTGAAACCTACATAGCCGAGGTGGTTCTTTGCCAGGACCTGGCCGTTCAGTTGCACCTCTGCCTCTTTGTACGCCCCTTCGATCTCCAGGATGTAGACGGCGTCGTCTTCCACAGTGAATTGTTTGCGGTATTGATACACGCCGCCGGGGAAGAACGCCCCCGCGGTGCCGGAGGGGTTCTCCGGGCTGCGGCCCTGTCCAATCATACCGTCGTGGGGAAGGGTTACGGCGGCGCCGTTACAGGTCCAGCCGGTGTTGCAATCCATGCGCTTCATTGTTTTGCTGCCTCCTTGTTTTTTTGTGTGGCCTTTAAGACAGAGATATCTGTAGCTGCCAGAGGAACCAGGCTGTCATGTAGCCGTCTGCGGAATACCGCATGTCCCCGTGGCCTGCGCCAGAGCGTCGCATAATAATCAAACGGGCTCAGGCTAAATCTGTCCGCTTCATCATCTTGGTGAGATAGTTGCCGGTCTGGTCCAGAATATAGGCAGGAGCGCCCTGCGCTTCCAGATTGCCGTTGTTCAGCACGATCACGTTGTCCGCGTTGCGGATGGTGGACAGGGAGTGGGCGATGATCACCGTGGTGCGGCCTTTCATCAGATTTTCCATGGCCTCCATCACGTCCTTCTCCCGCTTCACGTCCAGGTTGCTGGTGGCCTCGTCCAGCAGCAGGTAGTCCGCCTTGCTCAGCATGGCCCGGGCGATGGCGATGCACTGCTTCTGACCGCCGGAGAAGTTGCCGCCGCCGGCTGCCACTTGGGTATCAAAGCCGTCCGGCAGATCCTGCACGAAGTCCCAGACATGAGACAGTTTTGCCGCTTCCATGAGTTCCGCGTCCGAGACGGCGTCCTGCCGGCCGTAGCACATGTTCTCCCGGATGGTGCCTGCCATCATGGGGCTGCCCTGGGCGATGAGACAGATCCTGCGGCGCCAGGCGTGGAGGCTGTACTGCGCACAGTTCTCACCGCCGAAGAGAATGGCGCCGTCCTGGGGTTCGTAGAGCCGGGTGAGAAGCTTGAAGAGGGTGGACTTGCCGGAGCCGTTGGCGCCCACGATTGCGGTTACCTTATTCTTAGGGATGCGGCAGGACAGATCCTTTAGAACCTGGCGGTCCGGGGTGTATCCAAAGTCCACAGACTGGAGCACCAGGTCTTCCTGGGCACCGGCGGGAAGTGCGCCGCCCTCGTCCGGGTGCTCCTCCTCCACTTTGAAGAAGTTGGAGATCCTGGCCAGGGCACCGTTGGCCTCTTTGATGTCGCCGGCGTATACCACCAGGTTGTTGAACACGCCCCGGACGCTGTTGAAGAGGCCGTTGAAGGTGACCACAGCGCCGATGGTGAGTACGCCGTCCTGGACGAACTTGGCGCCCACCAGGAAGGGAATGGCGATGGAGAGCATCTGCAGCACGGAGTCGATCGTGGTGGACACGGCGGTGACCAGGCCGAGCCGGAGCTGGGCGTCATACTGGCCCTGGAAGTGCACTTTGCCCTCGGCGATCTCCCGCTCCTGGGCGTTGCAGGTTTTGATGAGGGGCAGATCCTTCGTCCGCTCCACCAGGTATGCGGTGGACTCCGCCATCTTGCCCTGGACCATGCGCCCCACCAGGAAGCGGAGCACGGTATAGCCGGCGCCCAGCAGTATACTGGCTGGGATGAAGAGCAGCACGTAGTTTGCCATCTGGACGTTCAGCTGGTACATCCCGATGAGATACATGCTGGCGTTTACCACCAGGGCGCCCAGGCTCACCACCGTGCCGTAGAACTTACAGGCGAATTCGCAGTCGCTGGTGATGCGGCTCACCATGGACTCGCCGCCGTCCAGGTCATAGCTGCTCTGCTTGGTGACGATCACCTTGTGCCAGAGCTTTTGGCGCAGCAGGTAGTTGATCTTGGTGGCGGCCCACTGGGCGGTTGCGATCTGACCAACGGTACAGGCCACCACGATGAGGTTGGTCACCACATAGGAGACCATCTGAGACACCGGGAGATCGCCGTTGGCGTCCACCACGGCACCGGAGAAATTGGCCACTTTCAGAGCGGAGTAGGCTGCCAGAATGGAGAAGAGGAAGCCTACAGCCATCATGGGCCAGGGAAGCGGCACATTCTTGAAGATGCCCAGGCACTCCCGCAGAGACACTTTGTCTGCGGTGTAGGACTTGTCTACAGTAAGCTTTGTGTTCTTCTTCATGCCCCAAACACCTCCTGATAGGATTGTTCCTCTACAAGGTTGCGGTACACCGGACAATTCTGCATCAGCGCATTGTGGCTGCCGGCCCCTGCCATTTCACCCAGATTCACCACCACGATGTGGTCTGCCTGGGCGATGAAGTTCAGCTCGTGGGAGACGATGAGAACGGTCTTCCCCTGGAAGCCCTGGAGGATGATCCGGCTGATGGTGTTGGCGGTCTCCGGGTCCAGGGCGCTGGTGGGCTCATCGAAGATATAGATGTCCGAATCCCGAAGGATGGCCCGGGCGATCACGATCCGCTGGCGCTGGCCACCGGAGAGCGAGCCGCCCCAGTTGGCAAGAACGGTGTCCAGCCCCTTGGGCAGAGACTGCACAAAGGGGGTGAGGTCCACTTCTGCGATTACCCGATGGAGCTCATCATCTGAGACCGGGCGGTCCACACTGTAGCAGAGGGCCTCCCGCAGTGTGCCGCTGAAGACCCCGGCATCCTGTACCACGTAGGAGATCTTCTTCCGCTAGGCCTCCAGGTTCAGGGTGCTGATGTCGGTACCGCCCACAGTGATTCTGCCCTGGGTGGGGGCATAGAGCCGCTCCAGCAGCTTGATGAGGGTGGTCTTGCCGCTGCCGGAAGGACCTACCAGGGCGGTAACCTTGCCCTGAGGAATGGTGAAGCTCACGTTGGAGAGCGTCGGTGCGTCGGCAGTGGGATAGCAGAAGGAGATGCCTTCCGCAGAGAGATCGCCATTGGGTACCTGGACGGACCCTTTGTCCTGTTTCCCGTGGGGTTCTGCGGAGGCCTCCAGCAGGCCAGCCAGGCGGGTGGCCCTGCCGGAGAAGTCCTTCACGAAGGTCCACACCGTAGAGATCACCACAAAGGTGACATTGATAGAGGCGATGTACATGGAGAAGGCCAGAAAGTCTGTGAGGGTCACCTCGCCGGTCTTCAGGAGATGGCAGCCCCAGAGTACAGCCAATACTGTGGATGCCACCGTAGACAGCGTCTGATATGCCGCGATCACGGCGCCTATCTTCACGTTGTATGTGATCATCACTTGATACAGCCAGCCAGTGGCCCGGATGCCGTTTTTGTCCTCCTGCTCCTCAGTGGCAAAGTTCTTGATCATGGGAAGGTTGCGAATCCGCTCTGCCAGGTAGCCGGTGAGGTCTCCCATGCTGCAGGTGTACTGGACGCCCACTTTCTGCTGCCAGCGGCCCATGACGAAGAAGTACAGGATGTGCATGGGGATCAGCAGCCAGAGAATGGTGAGCAGCCTGGGAGAGACAGTGAAAAGCTGGAAGACGCAGGAGAGCAGCAGCACCGCATAGGTGGGGATGGAGACAAACAACTGCACCAGGCCAGCGCCCATGGTCTGGGCATCTACGGTGATCATGCTGAGGCGGCTGGCCGGGTCGTTGGCGTCGTAGTAGTCCATGCCGGCGTGGATCATCCGCTCCCATACGGACTTCCGAGCGGCCAGAGTGGACTTGCTCTCGGCAAAGACCCGGACGATGTAGGAGATCAGGCCCAGGATCAGGGTGATCAACAGGGTCTGGGCCACGCCCCACAACTTCCCAGTGGAGAAATCACCGTCGAAGAGATTGGCGGTGGCGTCCGGTACGGTGGATGTAATGACGCTCTGTACGCATCCCACCACGAGAGCCAGGATGATGAGGCCCCAGCTGAATTTCACATGCTTGCAGACGAAGAAAAAGTCGTTCCGCTTCTTCTTTTTCGTCTTTGTCTGGCTTGGACTGACCGATTTTGCTTTGCTCATACGCGTATCCTTCTTTCTTTTTTAGTATTTTCAGAGCAGGAACTGCGGGGAGTTGCGCGGGCGAGGAATCGAACTGCGAGAATGGAATCAGGGCGTACTGCCTTGCGGGACGTCCAAAATCTCCACATGGGGATGGCCCTCCCGATAGGCCGGCCATCCCGGATCACCGGTCCGGATGAACTGCGCCCAGGCGTCCAGCATTCTTTCCGAGAGGGTGTAGTCCGACGGGGCGAGAGGCCGCCAGCAGCGGTCCAGGGTACCAAACATGTACCAGAGCTCGGCAGAGTGGAAGGCACCCATATCGTCTCCCGGGAGATGCCGGCGGAAGTAGTAGAGGTAGGTGTGGGGGTTTTCCTTTTGCATGGTGCAGAAGGCGATGTTGCTCTGGTGCAGGGGATCGTCTGCAGGGGCGGCACCACCGGAACCCAGGTCGTTTTCATTGCTGCCGATGAGGTAGGAGATGGGGAGAACACTGCCGTGCTCCAGGGCCTCGTCGCAGGTCTCCAGCAGGCTGTATCTGTCTACCTGGGGACAGAAAGGCAGAACGCATCCGGTCTTTGCCGCTACAGACTGCCAGAGGGGCATTGCCAGGAGCAACAGTTCCTGAGGTGTCTTCTGATAGAGATCTGCCAGCGTGAGGCCCATCTCACCCATGGCAGCGGCCACGGCGCTTTCCAGCTGGCCCTGGTGAAGGGTATTCACCGGCAATGGACTGCGGTATCCGCCACCGCTCTGGATTACGGCGCCATGGAGTTTGCCTCGCACCAAGGGAGAGCTGACCAGCGCCCGCACGCTCATGGCGCCGGCAGACTGGCCCAGGATGGTGATCTTCTCCGGGTCTCCGCCGAAGGCTTGGATGTGCGTCCGCACCCAGTCTATGGCGGCAATCTGGTCCAGCAGGCCGTAGTTGCCGCTATGGCCGTCCCGGGCGGTGAGGCCTGGATGGGCGAAATATCCCAGCAGACCTAGTCGGTATCCCACGGTGACCAGGATCACGCCCCGCCGCGCGTAGGACGCGCCGTCGTACTCCATCTCAGAGCAGTACCCGCCCACAAAAGCGCCGCCGTGAAACCAGACGGCTACAGGACAGGGCTCTGTTGAAGCTTTCGGAGTCCAGATATTTAGGTAGAGGCAGTCCTCGCTCTGTGCCGGGGTAAAGGCGGGGTCGCGATAGAACTCCTTGTGGTAGAAGCTGCCCGGCTCCTGGGACCCCTGGGGCGCCATGGGCGGGAAGCGGTCTGCCGCATAGACACCCTCCCACGGGTCCAGTCTCTCCGGGGCGTGCCAGCGGAGCGGGCCCACCGGTGGCTTGGCGTAGGGAACGCCTTTGAATACAAAACATGTGTCTGTCTCTATGCCTTGAATTTTTCCCAGTGCGGTCTGTACCATTGTGTGGTCCCTCCTCTATTGATCCAGCTGGCACCGCAGGAAGGCCAGCAGGTGATTCAGACACTCCTTCGCGCAGGGCTCCGAGGCAAACTTCTGCAGGTAGCCGTGGTTCAGTTTGCCATACTCCGGTCCGCGGTAGAAGAACGTGTGATCTGCGCCGATGGCGGTTAGTTTCTCCGCCAGGTCCTGGGCGGAGTCCATGGTGATCACGTTGTATCCCAGTTTGGCCAGTGCCGCGCTGAAATCCACATCCCGCTCAGCGGCAACCGCCAGGGGGTCACCTACCACCTTGTCTCCGATAGGGAAGAATCTGCCGCTCATACGCCACACTGCCCTCCAGGAAGGGGCTCAGGGGGTTGCCCTTTTGGAAGGCCACCGGCCAGAGAGCATCCGGCGCCTTGCCGGTCTCCACCCACTCCTTCAGGGCGAAGAGGGCGGAGTGTCTGCTGTCCCTGGGCGAGGCGGGGTAAATGCTGGCGGCGTCCTGCAGTCCGGGGCCGCCGGAGCCGTGGGCCATACCGGGGACCAGAAACAGCCGGAAGAAGTCCTGGGTGTCTCCCATCCGGTCCTGGACGGAACGGTAGTAGCGGATAGAACTGGTGTACGGAATGATGGGATCTGCGGTGCCGTGGACCAGGAGCAGCTTGCCGCCCCGGTCCCGGAAGGGAGCAAGATCGGGACTGGTGGCGTTGAGTGCCCCGTCTAATGTCTCCCGTACTTTCTGCACATCGCAGTGGAAGTCAAAGGCGGTGAGGTCAAAATCGGCGCCCAGAGCCCAGCGGAGGATGTAGAGATAGCCATGTGCAAAGTCCCGCTGGCACCGGGACACCAGAGACAGGTCTTCAGCCTCGCTGCCGGGCATCAGGGTGGGCTCGTAGATCCGTTTGCCGTTCGCCGGGTCTGTGGTGCCCTCCTGGATCTTGAGACGGGCCTGGATCTGCCGCTCGGTGATGCCGGCCTTTTCCAGTACATCCCGCGTGAGCGTAATGGCTGCCGGGTGATAGAGGAAGTCATCACCGGGCCGGCGGCCGCCGATCTCGCCGCAGTTTTCCAGAATAGCTGCCACCATGCGGGCCTCGTCCTCTTTCGTAAAGAGTCCCTCCGCCGCCTGGCCGCCCAGGGCCAGCCAGTCCCGGAGAAAGGCGATGTGCAGATTGGTCCTGTCAAAAGCGGGGGCGAGGGCGAGAATGCCGTCGTAGTCCTCTGGGTACCGCTGGGCCTCCATCAGGGCCTGCTGGCCGCCGGTGGAGTTGCCGGTGAAGTAGGCGTGGTTCTGGGGCTTTCCGTAGAAGACCTGGATCAGGGTTTTGGCCGCCAGGGTCATGAGATGGGTGGCCCGGTGGCCGAAGTCCTCCCAGACCGCTGGATTGCCCACACCGCTGTCCGGCCCGGCAGAGGTGCCCATGTCCGTGTTGGCCACGGCAAAGCCCATGCGCAGGGGGCCTGTCATAAGGATGGGCACGATCATGCCGGCAGACCCGCCGTTGCCCACGCCCAGAAGGTCTCCGTTCCAGGTCTCTGTGGGCAGCCATACCTCTATCTTAATGTTGCTGCGGGGCTCCGGGCGGCAGGTCACGGCGATGCGGATGTGCTCCGGCAGCGGCTGGGACGGGATGCCGGGAAAGAAACTGGTGGTTTCTTCTGGTTTCCACTCCACGGCGGTGACGGTGCCGAAGGGGATGGGAGTATGGTAAAGCTGCTGGTGCATGTCATCCGATAAGAGCATAGAGATCCTCCTTGTCTAAAGTTAGGGGTTGCCGTCAGGAGAGGGTCTTGGACAGAGCCAGCACCCTCCCGGCGCACTTCTCCAAGTCAGCGCGGGTGATCTCACCGCTTTCAAGACCCGCCAGGATGCCGTCTACATCCTCCTTGGAGCCGGCCATGATAAGGTCGTTCCCGGCCTTGACGCACTGGGCCGGGCTGCTGCCCCCGTGAACGCCTGTGTTGAATTTGTCGTTGGTCGTTCCCCAATCGGTCATAACGATCCCTTCAAAGCCCCACTCGTCACGAAGAATGTCCGTCAGCAGATCGCGGCGGTTGGCGGTATGGACACCGTTCAGGAGGTTGTAGGAGGTCATCAGAGCCTTGGGCGCGGATTCCTTAACGCAAATTTCAAAGCCTTTTAGGTAGATATTTGCGTAAAAGAAT
>CANRHF010000056.1 GCA_947630345.1 uncultured Oscillospiraceae bacterium
CCCCACGATCACCGCGGTCGAAGTGGATATGCACGACATGGGCGTAAACGCCGCCCGGTTCGTCCTCCAGAGAATCCGAAAGCCAAATCTTTTGACACAGTCCTACTGTACCTCCCCATGCGTCCTGGAACGGGAGACGACATGATGAAATATTCTCAAAAATGCCGTGCTGAAGATTTTCAGCACGGCATTTTGGGCTTTGGTATTGTTTATTCGGGTCCTCACGACCCACTCTAGTTTGCACCTTCCCCGCCGGGTTACCTTACTTCCTGATCGGGCGCCATTTTTACGGTAGGATAGGTTTCATTGATTTTCTTATAGCAGGGACAGTCGGCGGCGTGGTCGTTGATGATGCCGCAGGCCTGAAGATGAGAATAGATGGTCACCGCCCCCACAAACTTGAAGCCCCGCTTTTTCAGGTCGCGGCTGATTCTGTCTGAAAGGCCGTTGCTGACCGGTATCGCGCCGTCGGCGTGACCGTCGTACAGGACGGTTTTCCCGCCGGTATAGGCCCAGAGGTAATCGCAGAAGCTGCCAAACGCCGCTCTGATTTCCTGATAACACTTGGCATTGTTGATAACCGCCCGAATCTTCCGCTCGGATCGCAGCATCCCCTCTGTGTTCAGAATCCGCTGCACATCCTCTTCGCCGTAGGCGGCGATCTTGTCGTACTCAAAGTTATCAAAGCACCGGCGGAAAACCGCCCGCTTCTTTAGCATCAGTCCCCAGCTGAGGCCGCATTGAAGGCATTCCAGCGTCAGATGCTCGAACATCTGGCGGTCGTCATGTACGGGAACGCCCCACTCGTGATCGTGATAAAGCCGGTCCCTTTCGCTTGCGAAGGCCCAATCGCAGTGTCCCATATTGTCTTCCTCCTACTAGGCGCTTTTGTAGCTACCATAAACAAGCGCGCAGATCACTTTTCCTCTTCTTTGCCGTTTCCTCGGGCCAATCTTTTGACCGCTTTTTCCGTGTCTTTAATCGTTTTCAAATACGCTTCCTCCACGGGGGACAAGGTCTGCACCTGGAATTTTCTGTATTCCGCAGTGGCCTTGTCCATCGCTTTTTGGTGACTGACCTTTCCGGCGTCGAGCAGAAGATTCTCACCGGTGGCAGAGAGAATGGAATCCAAACGCTCTATATAATCCCTCATATGCATCGGGTTTTTTCGCATGGCCTGCACTTCCGCAAAGTCAAAGTATCCCGAAACAAGATTGCCGAGTATCTTCAATTCCTCTTCGTCGAGATAGTTATTAGCGATTTTCGCGTCGGCAAGGGTTGGAAAATCCCCATGGAAGCTTTTCATCCCCATAAAGGGCTTATTGGCGTCGGCTCGCTCATAGATCACCTCCGCGGCGGTATGTCCGTGGGCGGCATAATGCAGCTTGTTCTGCACGATTTTGAAAAACTGGACGGACAGCTCGCTCTTCGGGTCATAATCGACGCTTGTGGCATACAGGTCAAGCACCTGACGGTACAGCACTTTTTCGGATGAACGAATGTCACGGATCCGTGCGAGCAGTTCTTTCCAATACTGACCGCCGCCGTTGCCCTTTAGGCGCTCATCGTCCATCGTGAACCCCTTGATCATATATTCTTTCAGGCGCTGGGTTGCCCAGATACGAAAATGGGTCGCTGTGATAGAGCGAATACGGTAACCCAGCGATATAATCATATCCAGATTATAATATTTTGTGTTATACGTTTTCCCGTCCGAAGCAGTTGTTCGGAAATTCCGAACAACTGAACTTTCGTCCAATTCACCGTCTTCAAAGATGTGCTTGATATGCTCACTTACATTCGATTTTGAGGTTTGATAAAGCTCCACCAGCTGCGCTTGTGTCAGCCAGACTGTCTCATCCTCCATACGCACATCGAGCTTTGTATCTCCGCTTTCGGTTTGATAGATAACGATTTCGCCCTGGGGAACTATGCTGTTATCCATTTTCCTGCGCCTCTTTTTTGGGTGTAAAGTTTGGATTGTAAAGTATGGCGTTTATCGTTTTTGCGTTAGAAAACAACATCTTTATTAAGTTCTTCGCAATCAGCTTATATGGAATTGTATTTTGAGTTGTCAAGATAATCTGTTTCGCAAAGCAAAAGTGAATTAATAGCGCTCCTCTCGCCCTTCAACCACCTTGCACAATATTTCCCACGTCAGCCCGTTTTTTCAATAGTGCGGACAACCGCCGTTTTCGTCTATCGTTTCTGTAACTGCATTTGGGAACATCTCTGCAAACCTCTTGAACGTCTGCCTATTGGCGGTCTGCATTTTAAGCTTGTCTGTTATTGGTATCTTCCCATACTAAATCAAGCTTTTCATCCGAACCTTTGATGAATTTTCCTATTCTGTAATCTGAAGCGCTAACGACAACAAATGGTTTGCCTTCCTCTTTACAAGATTCTTTAACAATGACAATCGCATCAAAGCTTTCTTGATAACGTTCCCCAAAACGATTTTCTAAATAAAAATTAAAGCGAATCTTTCCGTATCGCAAAGCGGCTATCATTTTTTCGCGCTCGCCCCAGAAAACCATGGTACCGAATTCACCTGGGTTCAACCGTAAATTCATGTTATTAGTATTGGCATATGAATGAACATCAAAAACTTTTCTATTTTCATCTATGTAGCGGACATCTTTTATCTGAACAGTGACATAAGCTTGGGTTGTATTAAGAAGTTCAAGAGCTACGCAGAAAGCATTTTTTCCTTTTGTTAACTCAAAGTGCGTTGACTGAACATATAGTTTTTCATGACAATTAATAATATTATAGAAATTCTCGAAAAAGGCATCCCAATCTTTTAATATTATAAATGGTCTGGTTTCTAATTTGTATCGATTTTCCTCCAGTTGCATTAAGCGATTACTCATTTCATTAGCAACTTTCGCTTGTTCATTTGCTTCTTTCGTTTGGATAATTGCTACAATACCCAGTACAATTGTACCAACAAACGAAATTAAATCACCCGCGTCGAACTTTGCCTCAAGCCATTCACTTGGTGCAGGTATTGTATAAAGAATTTGTACAAATACAAGAAACACTATACAGCCTACAATCCAATATCTAAACCTATTTATGCACTTCCAGAGTTTCTTAATCTTTAATCGTAAGTTTTTCATTTAGCATATTCCTCTTGTAATCTTCGTATCGCTTGATGTAATCAAGCTTTTTCTTTGGCTACTTTTCCGTCTTTACCAGTTTTTCCAGCCGGGCTATCTCTTTATGGAGCTTTGCCTGCTTCAAGTGCTTCGCAAGGTTTTCGTCCAAAGATAACTCCTCACTCCACCTTCCAAACTCTTTGTAGCTTTTATCCATACCGCATCCAGGTCAAGTCCATTGATTCCCAGTGCGAGCTTTTCAACCCGCTACCAGTCGGTCTGCAAGGGCTTCCCGTTGCGACAGGTCATGATTTTGCCCTCGCCCTCATATTCAGACAAGCACCATATTTTGCGGGATCCGTTGTGAAAGAGTAAGGGTATTCTTCTCATCAAAATCTTTGCGTTTCAGTAGTGCGGATAAGACGAAGAAGGATTTTTGCCTCTGCTCCGTCTTTCAGGTTGATTTTCGCCGCCGCAATGGATCACTTACTACCTTTTTTGATTGATATTAGTACAGTGGATTATAGTGCGTTAAGAAACCGGCAAACATCCCTCATATCATCCAAATCGGCACGATTAGGTTCTTGCTGTCAAAGGCGCTGAATTGCTCTGCCATGCAGAGGATGGCGCCGGTGCCGAGCTGGAGAGGTGATTTGTCGATGACGCCGAAGACACGAGTCAGGCGTTTATCCGGTGTGGCGGTCTTTTTGATCTCCAACGGGCAGAGCTTGCCGTCGCCTTCCAGTATGACGTCGATCTCTTTGGCATCACGGTCACGGTAGAAGTAGAGATACGGCTCCAGCCCCGCGTTCTGATAGCTTTTCATGATCTCCGACACGGTAAAGTTTTCCAGCAGCGCACCGCTCATGGCTCCGCTTTCGGCCACCTCCGGAGAGGACCAGCGGGTCAGGTAGCAGACCAAGCCGGTATCGTAAAAGTACACTTTTGGGGTTTTTATCGTGCGTTTCAGAACATTGTTTGAGTAGGGATGCAGCAGGAAGATAATTCCCAGCGTTTCCAGAATATTGATCCATGCTTTTGAAGTTTGAATGTCGATATCCGCATCGTCGGCCAGCGCCTTATAATTAAGCAGCTGCGAGCAACGGGCGGCAACCGCAATTACAAAACGGTTGAATTTCAATGCGTCTACAGCATTGGAGATTTCCCGCACATCCCGTTCCACATAGGTGGAGAGATAGGAAGAGTAGAAGATATTACGATCTGAATACTGTTTGCTGACAAGGCCCGGCATGGAGCCGCGCCATAGACGCTCAAACAGTTCCGGCGTTGAGACGGGCTGTATCAGATTCAGCTCCGCGAGAAACCGCTCCATGTCCGTTGTAAACGGCACGCATGGAATACCGACGATCTCCCGTTGCGACATTGGCGACATATGCAGCAGCGCCACACGTCCTGCGAGCGATTCCTGTACACCCTGCATGAGACGGAAAATCTGTGAGCCAGTCAGCCAAAAATCGCCGGGATTATGGTTTCTGTCAATATGAATTTTTATATAAGTGAACAGCTCTGGCGCATACTGCACCTCGTCAATAAGAACCGGAGGTCTATGAAGCTGCAGGAAGAGGGCGGGGTCGTTCTTTGCCAGATCTCGCTCTGTCAGATCATCCAGTGTTACATATTCACGACCGATGTTTTCTTTCTCGGCTAGTCTTTGCAGCATGGTCGTCTTACCGGCCTGCCGAGGGCCGGTAAGGAGAATCGCGGAGTAAGATTTACTCAACTCCAGAATGCGGTCTTCCATATGTCGGCTAATATAGTTCATAAGGCACCATCCGAATTGAAAAGTAGCGGCTAATTTTAAGTTTTTTATTATTATAGCCGTATTTTGATGAATAGTCAACACCTTCTTCGGCAGATTTTTGGAGAATTATAAAATCAGCCGAAACTCTTTGCCGCAATGCAGGAAAACGGAAATTGTCTTGACTTTCCCGCCCGGGCAAGGTAACATGGGCTTATCCGCCTAATCGCTCTTTTTGATAAGGCGAGGTAATGATTGCTGGGGAGATGCGTATTATGGAGAACTTGGATCATGTCCGATCTGAGGAAATTGTTCGTGCTTTGACTTTGGGCAACCTGGGCGTGATTGCGCCACACAAAAAGAAGTTTTATAACCGCTATGACATTGACTGGCTGATCAATGCCACGGCAAGTGGGAAACATTTTAAATTCGTGACTTTCTGGAAGGCCGACGAGGGCGAGGAAAATCGATGCTTCTCCCAATGGTACCGCAATAGGCCATTTCAGGTCAACGGGCGGAGCTACATCACCGCCGAGCAATACATGATGTCCGAAAAGGCGCTGCTTTTCCAAGACTATAAGATGTATGACGCCATCATGCGGGAGCCCGACCCGAAAAAATGCAAGGCCATGGGCAAACGAGTCTCGGGCTTTGGCCAAGCCGTTTGGGACGAGTCCTTCCGCGAGATTCTCTGGCATGGAAACCTTGGCAAGCTCCAATCGGATCTTGAAATTGTGGACGCCCTCCTCTCCACCGGGGATGCGGTTCTTGTGGAAGCCAGTCCTTTTGACGACATCTACGGCGCGGGGCTCTCCAAAAACCAGCTTCTGAACTCTGACGGGAGCCTGAAGGTCCCGCCCCAGGATTGGCATAAGGCCGGCTCGACAACCCAGGCGCAAAACAATCTCGGCTTCGTCCTGATGGCGCTGCGGGACCTCTTTAACCAATTGATGGGCGTAAGCACAAAATGAGCGAGAGGAGTAGACGGTACCTCGGTCAGTGTGGAAGACTGCCTGGGACGTCTGCTCCTCTTTTTGCCGATCAGCAGCTCCAACTGCTCTAAACAGCGGCGCGCCGTATTTCTTTGTTTACGGCGACGCAGATTTTGAATCGCCTTTATCTGTAAATTGCGGTACCCGTAAGGTCGTCCCTACAATTTGGGGGCGGCCTCGCATAAAGACATACCGCCTGCGGTCATCTGCACCGCAGGCGGACTCTATTTTAGCACATTCCAGAATACTTTATGTTTCTATCATCTTCTGTTCTTCCGTCATGATCCGCATCGCTTCCTGGACTCTCTGCACATAGATCTCCCGCACAGCGGACAGCTCTCCCAGCCCTTTGAGGACACAGTCCACCTGGAACCCCGCCTGAACCAGCTGGGAACGGAGGCTCCCTGGCTGGGGGCCGGCCAGGTCTGACTTCGTGTGCTCGCCCGCCACCAGCAGCAGTGGCGCCAGCAGCGCCTTCCGCTGGGGCAGGGCTGTCAGCTCCGCCACCGCGTCCGCAAAGGTGGGGGTCCCCTCCACGGTGCAAAGCCGCATCAGGGTGCCCTCCTGAGCCCGGAATTTTTCCGCCAAGACCTCATAGATCCGGTTGGCGCCGTGGGCCGTGCCGTGGCCCATGGCCAGCAGCACCGTGTCCGCGGGAACGGGATAGGCCTCCCGAAGAATGGATGTGACCCGGTCCAGATCTCCATCGTCATCGAGCAGCGGACGGCCGATGGCGGTTTTCAGAGGTCCCGCCGCCTCCCGGACAGCGGCGCAGAGCCGGTCGTACTCCTCCCCGGGGATCAGCAGGGTTGGCTGGACCACCGCCTGGGTATGCCCATCGGCGGCAACGCGGGCCAGAGCCTCCGCTACGCTGTCCACATGGATCTTGTGGACCTTTGCCAGTTTGGCCCGGACCATGTTGCTGGTAAAGGCCCGGTAGAGGGGACTTCCGGGGAAGGCGGCGGCGATGTCCGCCTCCGTCCGGGCAATGGTTTCCTGAAGCGTGTCCAGATGGGTGGTGCCAAAGCTGACCACCAGAATAGCTGGGTTCATTATCATCCCTCCTTATAGATTTTTGCGGTGGACCACCACCATATTGGCAATGATCATAAAGGCGGCGGCGTACAGGAACAGTATCAGCAGGCTCACCGGGCTGGGCGCGCCGCCGTAGGCCATGGTCCGGAGAGAGCCGCTGGTATGGGTCAGGGGGAAAATGGAGATCAACGCCCGCACAAAGGCTGGCACCCGATCCAGAGGGAAGAAGGTGTTGCACAGAAACGTCATGGGCAGGATCACGAAAGTAGAGAACCGGGAGATATCCGCATGGGTGGTTGCCAGGATGGCTGCCAGCACACCCAGGGCGGCGAAGGCCATCCCGTTTAAGAGCATCACCAGAAAGAAGGGCACGCTCAGTTGGATAGACGCCCCGAAGGGCACAGACAGCAGCAGGATCAGCACCCCGGCGTACATCCCACGCAGCGCCCCGCCCAGCATCTGCCCAAAGATATAGGCCGGCATGGGCGTGGGCGAGATGATGATGTGGTCAAAGGACCGCTCGAAGAGCCGCTGGACATTCAGCGGCAGGGCCACGGCGGAGAAACTGGTATTCATGGTGGTCAGGGCGATGATGCCCGGCACCAGGAAATCGATGTAGGGCCGGTCCGTCACCGTGCTGGAGGAGCCCAGGCCCCAGCCCAGGGCGATCATGTACAGCAGCGGACTCACCAGCGCGGTAGCGGTGATCTTCTTCCACTCAAATTTGAACTCCACCCACTTTTCCCAGAGGACGGTGCCCACGGCCCGGAGCGACATACGCAGATCCATCACTTCACCTCCAGCTCCCGGCCCACCACGGAGAGGAACACGTCCTCCAAGGTGGCGCTCCGGATCATAAATCTGTTTTCCAGGGCCCCGGCATAGGCCAGAGCTTCCTCCTTGCCGGGGAAGAAGCGGCTATGGGTGGTCTCCCCGTCGAACTCGTCCACCGCCACCTCTCCCAGCGCCTGAATGAGGGCCTCCGGCGTATCCAGCCGGGCCACCTTTCCCCGGTCGATGAGGGCGACCCGCTGGCAAAGGTACTGGGCCTCCTCGATGTAGTGGGTCGTCAGCAGCACCGTCATGCCTTGGCGGTTCAGCTGCCGCAGCAGATCCCACATTTGCCGCCGGGAGGCCGGGTCCAGGCCGATGGTGGGCTCGTCCAGGATCAGGATCTCCGGCTCCGTCAGCAGGGCCCGGCATAGCATGAGCTTCCGCTTCATGCCGCCGGAGAGCTTGCGGACGGTCTTCCTTTTGTGGTCGATGAGACCGCAGAAGGTCAGTAGCTCGGTACTCCGCTGCCGGATGCGCTCTCTCGGCATGGCGTAGAGCCGCCCCTGGAGCTCCATGATCTGCTCCAAGGTCATGTCGTTCCGGAGGGAGTTATGCTGGGTGATGAGAGACAGCTTTCGCTTGATATCTCCCCGCTGTCGGGTCAGGACCTCTCCGTCGATGCGGATCTCCCCCTCCGTAGCCAGCAGCAGGGTGGCCAGAATGCTGATGAGGGTGGTCTTTCCCGCGCCGTTGGGTCCCAGCAGGCCGAAGAACTCCCCGGTGGGGATGGTCAGGGACACGTCGTCCAGGGCCAGGCTCTTGGCCTGGGGATAGCGCTTTGACACATGGCTGATCTCGATCATTGGCTTGCCTCCTCGATGGTGCCCTCCGCCTCCATGTAGATGGCGCGGAGCTTTTGCAGCGTCCCGGCGTCGGTGTTCCACATCCCCCGCTGGTTTGCCTCCAGCAGCCGCTCGCTGGCGGCGTGGACCGCCCAGCGGTTGACCTCCTCCATCCATTTCCGGGTCTCCTCATCAAAGAGGAATTTTTCCGCTATGGACTGGTACATCCAGTCCTCTGCCACCTCCGCCGTGGCGTCCCAGCCGAAGAGGCTATCCAGGGCGGTGGAAATCTCCTGGGCTCCCTTGAAGCCGTGGCGCTTGAGCCCCTCCAGCCACTTGGGGTTCAGAATGCGGCTGCGGACCACCCGGGCGGTCTCTTTGGCGATGCTTCGAGTGACCGGCCGGTCCGGGTCGTCGGTATGGCCGGTGACAGAGAGGGGCGCGTTCCCGGAGTTGGCCCGGACGCAGGCCGCCAGCCCGCCGTGGTAGGCGTAAAAGTCGTCGCTGTCCAGCATATCGTACTCGGCGGTGGACTCGTTCTTGATGGTGACGCCCACGGTGGACATCCGGCGGCGGAAGGCTTCCGGGTGGCTCTCGCCGTGCTCCTTGGCGCTGTAGCCGTGGCTGGACCAGGTCTCGAATACCTGGGCCAGGTCCCGGTAGTCATTCCACTGCCGGCTCTCGATGAGGTGGGCTACGCCCGCGCCGTAGGTCCCCGGCGCGCAGCAGTAGACCCGGATGTAGGACTGGTCCAAAGCCCTGTCCTCCGGGATGCCCTCCGCCGTCAGCTTCTCCACATCCTCCCGCAGGTGCTTTTTGATGAAGTTCATCTCCTCCGGCTCGTCCAGGGCGGCGGCGCAGGTCACCGCCTCGTCCATGAGCCGGATCAGATTGGGGTACATATCCCGGAACAGGCCGGAGATCCGCAGGGTCACGTCGATACGAGGCCGTCCCAGTTCCGGGAGCGGAATGGGCTCCACGCCCACCACCCTGGTGGTCTGTCCCAGGTACACCGGCCGGACGCCCATCAGGTGCAGGCACTCGGCGAAGTCCTCGCCGCTGGTCTTCAGGGTGTTGCCCGCCCAGACCACCATGGCCACGCTCTCCGGATATCCGCCCCGCTCGCCGTCGTACTGGGCCAGCATCTGCCGTGCCAGCTTGCCGCCGATGTCCCAGGCGGCCCGGGAGGGGATCTGGGCCGGGTCGCTGGCGTAGAAGTTCCGGCCCGTGGGCAGGATGTCCACGTTGCCCCGGGTGGGGTTGCCCCCCAGAGCCGGCGGCACGAAACGGCCGTTGACGCCGTCCACAAAGTGATCCATCTCCTCGGAGATACGATTCAGCTTGTCCGCCACCACCTCACACAGATACCGAAGCACCCGCCGCAGGTCTGCCGTGGGGCCGGGGAAGTCCTCCCCCTCCACAATGCCGCCCACGGCCCCGGCATCATAGTCTGCCTCCGCCAGTGCCGCCACCATCCGCCGGGCGGCGACCACAGCCCCGTCGTACACCATAAGGCCGGACGATCCGCCAAAGTCCGCGGTGGGGCTGTCCTTCACCGCCGCCGGGTCATATCCCTGGGCGGTGAGGACGCTGTCGTTCAGGGCCGGGATATTTCCGTTCCGCACCCGGACCAGTGCCCGGAGCAGATTTTGATAGAGCTTTCCCTCCGGCACCTGCCCAAAGATGTGAAGGCCGTCCTTTACCATCGAATTTTTGAGCTCTCCCATCCACAGATGGATGGCGTCCACCGTTTCCGCCGGGTCCGCGGCGAACTGCTCCTCCGTCAGCTTCAGGTCCTCTGTCAGCTTGGCCTCCGCCGCCAGATCGTAGATCCGGCGGGCCAGTTGGGGCACCTGCGCCGTACGAGTCTGCTTGGCCTGGTGGTACTCCTTCAGCGCCTCGTCAATGACCGACAGGCCCTCGTAGGCCTCCGCCTCGTCCAGAGACGGGGGCATGTGGTCCAAGATCACCGCCCAGCTCCGCCGCTTGGCCTGGATGCCCTCGCCGGTGATGCCGATGTGATAGGGGTACAGGTGGGGCAGACTCCCCAGGCAGGCGTCGGGATAGCAGTCTCGACTAAGACCCACCTCCTTCCCCGGCAGCCATTCCAGGGACCCGTGGGTGCCCATGTGGATCACCGCATTGGCCCCGAACTGCTCCGCCAGATAGCGGTAGTAGGCGATATAGCTGTAGGGCGGCGTGGAATTGGTGCTGTGGTACAGCTCCATGGCCCGTTCTCCGAAAGCCCGGGATGGCTGGAGCCCGATAAAGACATTGCCGCTGAGAAGGCCGGGGATCAAAAGGCTGTCCCTTTGGACCATCACCTCGCCGGGGGCGCCGCCCCAGGCGCGCTCCAGCTCCAAGCGTACCTTTTCAC
>CANRHF010000057.1 GCA_947630345.1 uncultured Oscillospiraceae bacterium
TCGCCCCTTAGAACGCCGAAAAGCCTTGCGGCGCAAGGCTTTTCGGGGACAATATCTTTTTTATTGTCTCTTGATGGTGCGAGAGATGGGACTCGAACCCACACGGCGGTCGCCACACGCACCTCAAACGTGCTTGTCTACCATTCCAACACTCTCGCAGGCCAAGTTATTATAACCCCAAGGGCTGTTTTTGTCAACTGTTTTTAAAAAGTTCCCAAAGATTTCTTTTTTCTGATGCAGTTGTGATGCACCTTTCCGGTAACCTTGCATTTAGAAAATCTAAAGCGTTTTCAACCGCAATTCTTAAGGAAGTCTTAAAGACTTCTTAAACCTTCCGATGGTAAAATATTGGCAGATCTCAAAAAGGAGGAATCTTAATATGCGCCGCAATACCGTTACGATCGCCGCTCTGGCGCTGGTCCTCTGTCTCGTCACCGGGCCCCTGGTCTTCCGGGACGCGAGGCAGGTCTGCGCCCTCAAAAATCCGTCCCCGGCGGAGCAGACGGTGATGGCCTTTGCCGAAAGCCGGAACCTTTCCATCTCGGACTACCCGGCGTCCCTGATCCAGCTTCTGGAGCGGAATCCGGAAACGGAGCGTTTCGTTCTGGACTATCCCCTGGAGCACGACAAGGAGCATCCCGTGGATCTTTCCGACGTGGACCTATCCCAGGGCGTCCCTCTGTTTTTGCAGTGGGACCAGCGGTGGGGGTATCTGCGTTACGGCTCCGATCTGGCCGGTCTCACGGCCTGCGGGCCGGTGTGCCTGGCCATGGCGGGCTACTATGTCACCGGCGACGCCGCCTTCTCCCCTGACAAAATGATCTCCTTCGCCCTGACCCACGGGTATTACAGCTGGGGAAACGGTACCAAGTGGACCCTGATCAGCCAGGGCGGCGTAAAGCTTGGGCTGGATGTGACCGAAATTCCCCTGGACGAGGGCCGGATCCTGGCTAATCTGGAGGTGGGCAACCCCATTATCTGCGTGGTGGGGCCTGGCGATTTCACCACCGAGGGACATTTCATCGTTCTTTCCGGCTGCGAAAACGGGCAGATCCGGGTCAACGACCCCAACAGTGTGGAAAACTCTCAAAAGCTGTGGGATTACGCCCAGCTGGAAGGGCAGATATTGAATCTGTGGGTCATTCGGGCTGGAAGCTGATTTTGTCACAAGCTTTTTACATTTTTTGAAAAATCTTGCGCTATAATTAGGACGAGCGTAAGGAGGAATGGGCATGGCAAGCAGGGAAAATCGCCGGTTTTCCGGCGCGATTGGAATCACGGCGGCAATTCTGCTGATCGGAATTGTTGCCGTTTATCGGGCGGTTGCTCCGGATATCACGCCGGACGCTCCTACGGAAACCCATTCGGCCTCAGCCGCTCCCCTGCCCTCTCATGCCGACCGGCCGGTTTCCACGCCGGACCCCACCCTTACGGGCGCGGAGCAGACCATCGCCGCCTTCGCCCAGGCACACGGGCTGACCCTGGGCGATTATCCCACCTCTCTCATCAATCTGCTGGTGCGCAACCCGGAAACCGAGGAATTTGTGCTGCAATACCCCATGGAGTACGGCAAGGAGCATGCGGTGGACCTGTCGGAATACCGGGGAAACGGCGACGGGGGCCGTCCTTCGGAAATGCCTCTGTTTTTGCAGTGGGACAAGCGGTGGGGCTATCTGCAATACGGGGCCGACGTGGTGGGTCTGACGGGCTGCGGCCCGGTGAGCCTGGCCATGGTGGGCTTTTACCTCACCGGGGACGAGAAATTTTCCCCGGATAAAATGGTGGAATACGCCTTGGCCCATGATTATAGCGTAAAGGGCAGCGGCTCCTCCTGGACCCTGATCAGCGAGGGGGCTGCGGATTTGGGGCTGACAGTTACGGAGCTTCCTCTGGACAAGGAGCGGATCCTGGCCAATCTGGAGGCGGGAAATCCCATAATTTGCGTGGTGGGCCCGGGAGATTTCACCCAGGGCGGTCATTTTATGGTACTCTCCGGGTGCAGGGATGGGAAAATTCAGATCCACGATCCCAACAGCCGGCAGAATTCCGGCAGGCTCTGGGACTATGAGCGGCTGGAGCCCCAATTCGAGGTCCTGTGGGTCCTTCAATACGAGGCGTAAGTTTCGCCCCTCCCGGGATGAAGCGCGCCCCATTTGTTAGACAGTGTGATATAATGTCTAACAAGTGGGGCGCAGTTCAAAAGGAGGGGCAAAATTTATGGTTCTTTTTCCAGCCTTCTCAGCATCCCCAGCAGTACCGCCACGGCGGCAAAGGAGAGGAGCAGCTCGGCGCAGGTCTGGGCATAGGCCAGGCCGTAGAGGGGAAACAGCGCGTTTAGCAGGAACAAGGCCGGAATTTCCAGCAGGATTTTCCGGGCCAGGGCGAACAGCAGGGACAGCAGGCCCTTGCCGCTGGCCTGAAACGCGCCAACGCACAGAAAGTCCAGGCACAAAAACGGGGTGCCCAGGCACATGCCCCGGAGGAACCGGGTGCCGTAGGCCACGATCTCGGCATTTTTCATGAACAGCCGGATCAGGTCCCCGGCAAACAGGTAGTACACCGCGGACATGGCCGCCAGGAAGCTAATCGACAGCTTGCCGGCAAAGGACAGGGTTTTGCGCACCCGGGGAATGTTCCGGGCGCCAAAATTGTAGCTCATCAGGGGCATGATGCCCTGGGACAGGCCCATGGCGATGTACATGGGGATCATGTTCAGCTTGTAGGAGATGCCCATGGCGGTGACGGCGTTGGTGCCGAATTCGGAGGTAAAGTTGTTCAGCACCGTCATGCCGGTCACGTTCAGCAGGTTCTGGATGGACGCCGGGACGCCCACCGCCAGCACGCCCCGGAGAATGGGCACAGTGGGGACCGCCATTCGGGGAGAAACGCAGACATAGGTGGCGCGGCGGCGGACAAAGAGCAGGACAAAGAAATAGCAGCAGGCCACGCAGTTGGACAAAAAAGTGGCCAGTCCCGCCCCGGCCGCCCCCATGTTCAGCCCCCAGGGGAGGATGAAAATGGGGTCCAGAACGATGTTCAGCAGGCAGCCGCTCATGGTCCCGATGCTGGCGTGGAGGGATGCTCCCTCGGTGCGGACCAGATAGGCCAGCACCACGTTGAGAATGGAGGGCGTGGCGCCCCACATGGCAGTCCAGAACAGGTAGCCCTGGGTGGACTCCACGTTCTCCGTCCTGGCGCCCAGGAGGGTCAGCAGCGGCCCCCGGAAGGCAATCACCGCCAGGGAGAAGACCAGGCCGCTGAGGGCCGCCGCCCAAAAGCCGAAGGCGGAGGTCCGGCGGACCGTGTCGTAGTCCTTCCGGCCCAGGGCCCGGCCCATCATGCTGGAGCTGCCCACGCCAAACAGGTTGTTTACCGCGTTGAAGGCCAGCAGTACCGGCGCCGCCAGGGTCACGGCGGCGCTCTGGATGGGGTCCTGGAGCATACTGACGAACCAGGTGTCCGCCAGGTTGTAAAGGACCATCACCAGAGAGCTTAAAATGGTGGGGACCGAAAGCCGGGCCACTGCCAGCGGAATGGGCATCCGCTCAAACAGGGCCTCTTTTTTGGGGCCTTCCATGGATCAGCCCAGGACCCGGCGCATCATTTCCTGGTAAGCGTCCTCCACGCCGCCCATATCCCGGCGGAAGCGGTCCTTGTCCAGCTTTTCATTGGTCTTGGCGTCCCAGAAACGGCAGGTATCTGGGGAGATCTCATCGGCCAGAACCAGGGAACCGTCGCTCAGGCGGCCAAACTCCAGCTTGAAGTCCACCAGCTTGACGCCGATGGAGGCAAAGTAAGCCTTCAGCGTCTCGTTGACCTTCAGGGCCATGGCCTTGATCTGGGCGACCTCCTCCTTGGTGGCCAGCCCCAGGGCCAGGGCGTGGCTGTCGTTGAGCAGGGGATCGTGAAGATCGTCGTTTTTATAGGAGAATTCCACTGTGGGCTCGGCGAACACGATGCCCTCCTTCACGCCGTAGCGCTGGGCAAAGTGGCCGGCGGAAATATTGCGGACAATGACCTCCAGGGGCACGATGGAGACCTTCTTCACCACGGTCTCCCGGTCGTTCAGCTCCCGGACAAAGTGGGTGGGGACCCCCTGCTTTTCCAGCAGCCGCATCAAAAAGTTGGTCATCCGGTTGTTGATGGCGCCCTTGCCGGCGATGGAGCCCTTCTTCAGGCCGTCCAGGGCGGTGGCATCGTCCTTGTAGGAGACAATGACATAATTGGGGTCGGCGGTGGCAAAGACCTTCTTGGCCTTGCCTTCATAGAGCTGTGCTGCTTTTTCCATAATGATCCTCCAATTTTTATTCTTTATTTTTGGGAGGCCGCTGGGACAGCGGAGCCTCAAACCGGTCTTTTCGGGTGTCCTCCGGCACGGAGGTGGGATATTTTCCGTCAAAGCAGGCGGCGCAGTAGCTGCCACAGCCGCACATCTCCCCCAGGGCCTCCAGGGGCAGATAACCCAGAGAGTCCACGCCGATTATCTCCCCGATCTCCGCCACGGTATGGTGGCAGGCGATCAGAAAGTCCTGGGAGTCCACGTCGGTGCCGTAGTAACAGGGGAACCGGAAAGGCGGCGCGGAGACCCGCATATGGACCTCCTTGGCCCCCGCCTCCCGCAGGAGGTTGACGGTCCGGGCGCTGGTGTTGCCCCGGACGATAGAATCGTCAATGAGAATCACCCGCCGGCCCTCCACCGTCTGGCGAATGGGGCTGAGCTTGATCCGCACCTGGTTCACCCGGACATCCTGGCCCGGCGAGATGAAGGTCCGGCCGATATACTTGTTTTTCAGAAAGCCAATGCCATAGGGGATCCCCGAGGCCCGAGAATAGCCCAGAGCCGCGTCCAGCCCCGAGTCCGGCACGCCCACCACCACGTCCGCGTCCACAGGGTAGGTCCTTGCCAGAATCTCCCCCGCCCGCATCCGGGCCGCCTGGACGCTGACGCCGTCGATCACGGAGTCGGACCGGGCAAAATAGATATGCTCAAACACGCAGGGAGTAGCGGCGGCCTTTCCGCAGTGCTCCCGGTGGGATTCCACCCCCCAGTCGCTGAAAACCAGGATCTCCCCCGGCTCGATATCCCGCTCCATGGTAGCGCCCACGGATTGGAGGGCGCAGCTCTCCGAGGCCACCACATAGGTCCCATCCTCCATTTTGCCGTAGCACAATGGGCGGAATCCGTGGGGGTCCCGAACAGCGATGAGCTTGGTAGCGGACATCAGCACCACGGAATAGGCCCCCTCCAGGGTGTCCATGGCCCGGCTGACCGCCTCCTCGATGGAGCCGGCGGTCAGCCGCTCCCGGGTGATGATATAGGCGATGGTCTCGGTATCGCTGGTGGTATGGAAAATGGCGCCTTTCTCCTCCAGCTCCAGGCGGAGCCGGAACGCGTTGCTCAGGTTGCCATTGTGAGCCAGGGCCAGCTTGCCCTTGTGGTGATTGACCTGAATGGGCTGGCAGTTGGCCCGGCTGCTTCCGCCGGTGGTACCGTAGCGCACATGGCCGATCGCCATCCGCCCAGCGGGGAGACGGTCCAGGCTTTCCCCGGAGAACACCTCGCTGACCAGACCCAGATCCTTCCGGGAGTGGAACACCCCATCGTCGCACACCACGATGCCGCAGCTCTCCTGCCCCCGGTGCTGAAGGGCGTAAAGGCCATAGTAGGCCATGGGGCCCACCTCCTGGCGCTTCGGACTGAACAGGCCAAAAACGCCGCACTCCTCATGTAAACCGCTCAAAATCGTTCCTCCCGCGAAACGCGCAAAAAACACATCCGGCGCCCCGGCTGGGGCCGGAACGCCCATTGACTGCGGATTTATTTTATATAGGTTGGGCTGCCTTGTCAACTGTTGACAAAAAAATCAGCGGAAGTTTGTAGGTTCCGCCAAGTCCGTCCCGGCGGCAGTCCGGGATTCCGGGCGATATATCCAGTGAAATTTCAGTCCACATTTTTGATGTTCCCTATTGCGTAAAATGGGAAAAAGTGCTATACTGTAATCTAGAATTCTGCATTCGCAGTTTTGGAGGTACGCAATGAAAAAAGCGATCTGTCTGCTCACCGCTTTGGTTCTGCTGTTCGGCGTCTGCGCCCCAGCGTTTGCCCTGGAATACAGCGGCGCCGTCAACGCGGAGCAAGTGGTTTTAATGAATTCGGATTCCGGCGAGATCCTGTTTGAAAAGGGCGGAGACGATCCTGTGGATCCCATGGCCGCCACCAAGCTGCTCGCCGCCCTTACCGCTGTCGACTCTATTCCCGACCTGAGCGTGACCGTCACCCTGGACAGCGATACCCTGGACGGGGACTACGAAAGCGACGCCCTGCTGGAAGAGGACGACGTGCTGACTGTCGATCAGCTGATGACGCTGATGCTTCTGTCCGACGCCAGTGATCCGGCGGTGGCGCTGGCCAATTATGTGTCCGGCGATCTCGACACCTTTACGGAACAGATGAACGCCAAGGCCGCGTCCCTGCAGATGACGGGCAGCGCCTTTGTCAATCCCCACGGCGAGGCAGACGAAAACCAGCACACCACCGCCAAGGATCTGGCGCTGCTGGGATCTGCGGCGGCCAGCCTGGATCTCTTTCAGGCCATGCTCTCCCGGGTCAATTATGAGATCCCAGCGGGAGAAAACAACCACGCCTATTCTGTGGAGAATCCCAACCTGCTGATGCACCGGGAAGGGAGCGGCAGCAGCTACCACTATTCCTACGCTACCGGTCTGCTGGCCTGGACCGACGCCAGCGGCGCCGGCTGCCTTATTGCCACCGCCCAGCAGGGCGGCACCCGGCTGACCTGCGTGATTCTGGGCGACAAGTCCAACGGCCAGAATGAGCGCTGGACCCTGGCCCAGGATTTGATGGAGGAGGGCTTCAACTACACCATCGGTGATTCTACCAGCCCCCAGGTGTCCCGGCCTCAGACTACCACGCCGAGTACCGGGTCCCAGTCCACGACGCCCCCATCCGGTGCCACCCAGCCCGGCGATCAAACGCAGGATAATCCCGAACATCAGAGTATGCTGATGGCGCTGATCGCCCTGGCCGCCATCTCCTGCGTACTGGCGGTCGCTTCCATCATCATGCTGATAATCAACATCATGAGCCGTCGCCGGCCCAACAGCACTCAGCGTATCGTCTCGATCGCGCTGTACGTCGTCACCGCTCTGGTGGCGCTGGTGACGATCCTCTGCGTCCTGCAGTTCCGACGCCTGGAAGATACAGCCTACTTCGATCCTGTCCCTTCTACCTCCATCAGTACGGAGGTCCCCACAACCGAAACTACGGAGCCGCCTACAGCGGCTCCTACTTCTCCCCCGACCACTGCCGAACCCACCACCGCCCCCACCGAACCGCCGGATCCGCTGCTGACCTTCCATCCCCATCACACGGAAAATACGGATCCTGACAACTTCGACATCAACTGGGAAATCATTATTGACGATGAGATTGTGGATTCCTATCAGCGTGAAAATCCCATCGTCTTCGGGAAAAGCGAGGAATACGCCGCCGCGCTTCCCTGCATCGCCTCCTTTCGGGGCGATAACTTCCGCACCGGCTCCACCTACGGCACCGCCACGGTAAGCAGCAAGACCATTTCCTGGGATTGGAACGTCCCTGTGGGATCCTGCAACGGCTGGTCCGGCTGCGGCTGGACAGGCCAGCCCCTGCTGGTCCAGTGGGACAACGAAACCAAGCAGATCATGAACCTGTACCAGGAAAAGAAGAACAAGGAAAATCTGGTGGAGGTCATCTACGCCACCCTGGATGGGTATATCTACTTTCTGGATCTGGACGACGGCAGCTACACCCGTGACCGGATGTATATCGGCATGAACTTCAAGGGCGCGGGCGCCATCGATCCCAGAGGCTATCCCCTGCTATATGTGGGCTCCGGCGACTATGTGGACTATACCTCCCCCAGAATGTATATCATCAGCCTGATCGACTGCACCGTGCTGGCGGAAATGGGCTACAATGAATCCCACACCCCCCGGAGCTGGAACGCCTACGATTCCTCCCCGCTGGTCTGCGGGAATACTGACACCCTGATTTGGCCCGGGGAAAACGGCCAGCTCTACACCATCGCCCTGAACACCCGCTACGACAAAAGGGCCGGCACCATCTCCGTAGACCCGAAGGTGGAGGCCAAGGCCAGCTACAGCCCGGACCGGTTCGGCTCCTACTCCTACTGGGTGGGAATGGAGGCCAGCTGCGTGGTGGTGGGGTCGTACCTCTACGTTTCCGAAAACGGCGGCCTGTTCTTCTGCGTGGATCTGAATACCATGGCGCTGGTCTGGGTCCAGGACACCCTGGACGACTCCAACTCCACCCCCGTTTTTGAATGGGGGGACGACAACAACGGCTATATCTACACCGCTCCCTCTCTCCACTGGACTGCGGAGGGCAGTTGGGGGGAAATCTCCATCTACAAGCTGGACGCCCAGACCGGCGAGATCATCTGGGAGCATCCCTGGGATTGCGGCACCGTGGAGGAGATCTCCGGCGGGGTTCAGTCCTCCCCTGTGCTGGGACGAAAGGGTACCGACATCGAGGGGCTGATCATCTACTCCATCTCCCGGACCCCGAATCTGTACGACGGCAAGCTGGTGGCCTTCCACACCGCCGACGGCTCCGTTGCCTGGGAGTGCGACCTTCCATACTATGGCTGGAGCTCCACTTCGGCGGTGTATGACGAGAGCGGAAAGGTGTATCTGATCCAGGCCTGCTCGGACGGGACGGTATATCTGATCGACGGGGCTACCGGCGAAAAGCTGGACCACACCGACCTGGGCTCCACCATCGAGGCCACCCCCGCAGTCTGGGAGAACAAGGTGGTCCTCGGCACCCGGGGCGCCTCCATCAACATGATGATCATTAGCTGAGATTGGACCGCGGGCATTTTTGCCCGCGGTTTTCCAGTTTTTTTCGGGAATTTCCCCGGACCGACCGGGCAAGCTAGGACCGGGGGGATGGAAATGAAGCGCGTCAAAACCGTGGACCTGCGGCTGGAACCCGATAAGCGGCTCTGCCCCAAGTTCGACGAGATGAGCATCGCCCTCTTTCCCGTGGCGAAGCCAGGGGAAATGGGCGTGCGGGTGCTGGACAACTGCGCGGAGGAAAATATCCAGTGAAACCCCTTGGCCCCGGAGATTTCCGGGGCCATTTCCTTTTGACAATACCCCGGCGGTGTGATACAATAGAGAAAAGCAAGGCACGCTTGGGAAAGGAGGTTTCATGAAAGAGGAACGGTTTGAGGAGTTTTCCGGGCTGATATCCGGCATCTATCGGGATATTCAAAAGCTCAAAGCCAAATGGACCGAGCCTTTGGGGATGAAATCGGTACATATCTTCTGGGTGTATCTGCTGCGCAATCACCCGGAGGGGCTTTCCGCTTCCGAGCTGTCCCGATACAGCCAAACCAATCGGTCGCTCATCTCCCGGGAGCTGAAGGAGCTGATCGATCTGGGATATGTGACCATCAGAGAGCCCCTGGTACGCCGCCGGCACGGACAGAAGCTGGTGCTGACCCAGGCGGGACTACAGGCGGCGGAGCGGATCAGCGATATCAGCTATGGAATCCAGCAGCGCGTCAGCGCTTCTATCTCCCCGGAGGATCTGGCGGTGTTTTACCGGACGCTGCAAGTGCTGCTGAAAAATTTTGACCGGCTGACGGAGGAAGCTCTGCCGGAAGCCGGGGTATGATCGCCCAAAGTAGAAAAAATAAGGAGGGATTGGAATGAAAATCATTACCATCAGCCGAGAATTCGGCAGTGGGGGCCGGACAGTGGGCCGCCTGGTGGCGGAAAAGCTGGGCATCCCCTTTTATGACAAGGAGCTGGTAGAGCAGGTGGCGCTGGAAACCGGCTTCGCGCCAAAGTTTGTAGAGGAGCATGGAGAGCACTCCCCCGGAAAAAGCCTGTTTTCCTACGCCTTTGCCCCCCAGGGTGTGCCCGGCGTGATGAACGGCATGTCCACCGCCGATTTTCTATGGCACATCCAATGCGGCGTGATCCTCCAGCTGGCGGAGAAGGGGCCCTGCGTCATCGTGGGGCGGAACGCCGACTACATCCTCAAGGACCGGCAGGACGTGTTCCACGTCTTTATCCACGCGGACAACGATTTCCGGGCGGAACGGATCGTTCGGCTCTACGGAGAGACGGAGAAAAGCCCCCAGGCCCGTCTCCAGGAGAAGGATAAGCGCCGCCGGATCAACTATCAGCACTACACCGGCCAGACCTGGGGTATGTCGCAAAACTACGATATCTGCCTGAACACCGCCAAAATCGGCGTGGAACGGGCGGCGGAGCTGCTGGTGGAAATTATCCAAGGCACCGAATAAAATAGGCTCCGATGCACAGTCCATCGACGGATCCCGAAAGGCGGTCCCGGCGGAGAGAATTTCAGGGCGCTGAGCGACAAACTGATGGCAAAAAATAGCGCGGGGGCCCGCCAAAAGGCGGGCCCCCAATTTTTGACTTTTTTACGTCCGTTCCATGCACAACGGGAAGCAGGCAAAAGCCGCGACCCCCGCCAAGGACCCACCCTCCCGCATCAGCGGGACCAGCTGGACCGTATCCAAAATGGCGGGGAAAATGTCCAGATACTTTTTCGCTTCCAGAAGCGCCGGGATGGCCTCCCAGGTCTGAAAATAGCCGCCCAGGACCGATACCAGCCGCAGTATAAGCGGCAGCCACAGCAGCGCCAGGGCCACAAAACGGGTGGGCAGATAGCCCAGGGCCGTCACGGTCAGCACCAGGGCCCCCAGCAGCAGGAGGATCCAGAGAAAGATCCCCCACTCCCCTGTGGAGCCAGGCAGGGCCACCAGGAAATACACCGCCGCCAAGCCGCCGTAG
>CANRHF010000058.1 GCA_947630345.1 uncultured Oscillospiraceae bacterium
CCCAGCACCACCACATAGGCGCACTCGGTTTTGAGATCACCGAACCCGGCCTGGGCGATGAGGCAGCCCGTCCAGACTGCCGCCGCCAGGCCCACGCCGGTGCAGACGCACAAAATGCCAAGTATCCACCGGGCCCAGGCAAACCGTTTTCGGTATACCCAGCACAGGCGGAACAAAAATACAAGCGTCAGGATGCCAAAGAGCACCAGCACCGAAAAACCGTAGCCAAAAGAGATCAGCGGATAGCCGGCTGCCGCCAGGATCAGCGCCAGGACGGCATAAAGGAGCCATTCTTTCTTTTTCATGGAAGTCCTCCGTTTATTTTGAGTACAGGGTCACAATCACCAGCTCCGGGGGATCGTTCACCCGCAGGGGGATGATGCTGTTTCCCAGCCCCCGGCTGACGACCATCACCGCTCCAAATTCCTCGTAGATCCCCGCGTCATACTTGGGGAAAAAGCCCTGGCCGGGGGCAACCAGGCCCCCCAGGAAGGGCAGACGCACCTGGCCGCCGTGGGCATGGCCGGAGAAGACCAGATCTGCTCCCTGAGCGGCGTAGCCTTCAAAATATTCCGGTCGGTGGGCCAGGAGGATGAGAAATTCCTTCGTTTCCGGCAGGGTAGGGGAGGGACCGAAGGCCAGGTCCTGAAGGCCGTAGAGGGTCACCTGGTCCGATCCACGGGTCAGGGTCACCGCATGATTTTCCAGTACCGTCACCCCGGCAGCTAAAAGGCTTTCCCGTAGAACGGGGTAATCGGCAAGGCGGGCCTCATGGTTGCCGGTGACGTAATAGGTTGGGGCAATCTCCACGGCGGCCCGGGCAAAGGAAACCGCCACATCCAAATCCGTATGGATGCTGTCCACCAGGTCGCCGGTCAAAACAATGAGATCGGGCGCGGCCGCCCGGAGCTTTTCCAGAAGCCGGACGTTTCCCGGACCAAATTCCTCGTTGTGCAGGTCCGAAACATGGGCAACGCGAAAACCGTCAAAGCCTGCCGGCAGGCCCCGAAGGGCCACGGAGTAGGCGCTCACCGTCACCGCCCGGTTTCCCCAGAGGAGCCAGAGCGCCAGCGCCGCCCCAGCGGCGGAAAGGAGCAGCGGCCGGATCTTTTTCCGGCTCATAACGCCCGCGCTCCTCCGCAGAGGTACCGGAGCCCGGTGAAAATAGCGGCCATGCCCTTTTCACCCGGAAGATGGCCGGAGCCTGGAATGACAGTGCAGGTCAGCCGAGGATTTAGCGCCTGGCGGACTAGGGCCTCCACCTGGCGGGTGGAGGTGACGATGTCCGTCTCCCCCTGCAAGATGTGATAGGGAACGGCAACGTGGCGCAGTTCGCTCTGCAGATCTGCCTTGCTCAGCTCCCGGAGCAGGCTCTTGTTTTTTCCATAGCCGTTCACGGCGGTGGCCAGCACGTCCCGGAGGCGGTAGTCCGGGCTTTTCAGCAGGCTTCGGAACAGGGGAAAAACAGAGGGCTGGGGGTCGCTGCTGTTTACATAACCTTCCGTATACTTTCGGACCCAGCGGCTGATCTTCATGGCGTTTTCGGGGGTAAATTCCCCGTAAACGAAGATCTTTTTTATCTGGGTCTTGATTTTGTCCGGCGCGGTGGATTCCAGAAGGGCGGAAAGGGCGTCCTCCGATTGGAGGACTCGGTGAGAAACCTGTCCATAGGCAACCGCGCCGTCCACAGCCCCGGCATTCCAGTTGGCCGCCAGCAGACTCAAAATGGAGCCCCAGGACATTCCGAATAGGTACAGCCGGTTTTGGGGAAATTCCTTCTTGAGATACCTGATCAGCTCTGACGCCATAGCCGCGTAGTCCGCGATGGAAATGTCCGCCGGGAGGGCGGCGTTGTTGGCGCCGCAGCCATACTGGTCCCAGCACACCAGAACGCACCGCTCCGTGATCTCCGGGAACAGTCCCCGGCAGCCCACGCAGAAGGGGAGGGGACTCCCAGGACCGCCGTGGAGAACCAAAAGGACGGGAAGACCGGCATCCCGACCCTCCAGGAGGATCTTTTGCGGATATCCGCCCAGGCTGACAGTCTCCACTCGGGAGATGGCCCGGTCCGGGGACGTTTTCATCGGCATCGCTTCCTTTTGCCTATAATAAAGCCATTCTACTATACAAATATGAATGAAATAAGACCGCTGTGCGCCAAAGCGGCGCACAGCGGCGGGAATTTACACTTTCTTTACACTCTCCGGCTCATTTCCCGGATCTCGGTCAGGCACTTGGACAGGAAGTCCTCCAAAGGCACAGCCCCCTCGTCCCCGCCGGAGCGGGTGCGGACGGCCACGGTGCCCTCCTGGGCCTCCCGGTCGCCCACGACCAGCATATAGGGGATCTTCTGACCCTGGGCCTCCCGGATCTTGTAGCCCAGCTTCTCGGAGCGGTAGTCGCCCTCCACCCGGATGCCTGCCTCATCCAGCTTCCGGACCACCTCCCGGGCGTATTCGTGGGCACGGTCGGTGATGGGCAGCACCTTGACCTGAACAGGGGAGAGCCAAAGGGGGAAGGCGCCGGCGAAATGCTCGGTAATGACACCGATGAACCGCTCGATGGAGCCCAGCAGCGCGCGGTGAATCATGACGGGACGGTGCTTCTCCCCATCCTCGCCCACATATTCCAGCTCAAACCGCTCCGGCATCTGGAAGTCCAGCTGGATGGTGCCGCACTGCCAGGTCCGTCCCAGGGAATCCGCCAGGTGGAAGTCCAGCTTGGGGCCGTAGAACGCGCCGTCGCCCTCGTTGATGGTGAAGTCCTTGCCCATCTCCTGAATGGCGGTCTGGAGGGTCTCTTCGGCGTAGCGCCACACCGCCTCGTCGCCCATGTGGTCCTCGGGCATGGTGGAAAGCTCGATCTGATAGCTCAGGCCGAAGGTGGAGTAGATCTCATCAAACAGCTTGACCACGTTCTTGATCTCGTCCTTCATCTGGGCGGGGGTCATGAAAATGTGGGCGTCGTCCTGGGTGAAACACCGGACCCGGAACAGGCCGTGAAGCGCCCCGGACAGCTCGTGGCGATGGACCAGGCCCAGCTCCGCCATCCGCAGGGGCAGATCCCGGTAGGAATGGGGCTCGTTCTTGTACACCAGCATCCCGCCGGGGCAGTTCATGGGCTTGACCGCATAGTCCACGTCGTCGATCACCGTGGTGTACATATTGTTCTTATAGTGGTCCCAGTGTCCGCTGCGGTGCCAAAGCTCCTGGTTTAGAATGATGGGCGTGGAGATCTCCACATAGCCGTACCGCTTGTGGCACTTGCGCCAGTAGTCCAGCAGGGTGTTGCGCAGCACCATGCCCTTGGGCAGGAAGAAGGGGAATCCGGGGCCCTCGTCCGCCAGCATGAACAGACCCAGCTCCTTGCCCAGCTTCCGGTGGTCCCGCTTCTTGGCCTCCTCAATGCGCTGCAAGTAGGCCTCCAGCTCCTCCTTCTTGGGGAAGGCGATGCCGTAGATCCGCTGGAGCATTTTCCGCTTGCTGTCGCCCCGCCAGTAGGCGCCGCAGGAGCTGGTCAGCTTGATGGCGTTGCCCTTGACCCGGCCGGTGGAGTCCAAGTGAGGACCGGCGCACAGGTCGGTAAACTCCCCCTGGGTGTAGAAGGAGATCACGGCGTCCAGGGGCAGGTCCTGGATCAGCTCTACCTTGTAAGGCTCCTCCCGGCCCTCCATATAGGCGATGGCCTCCTCCCGGGGCTTCTCCGTGCGGACCAGGGGCAGCCGCTCCTTGCAGATTTTCTTCATCTCCGCTTCGATTTTCTCCAGGTGCTCCGGGGTGATGGTGAAGGGGGCGTCGAAGTCGTAGTACCAGCCCTCGTCGATGGCGGGGCCGATAGCCAGCTTGACCTCGGGCCACAGCCGCTTCACGGCCTGGGCCATGATGTGGGAGCAGGTGTGCCAGTAGGTCTTCCGGTACTCGGGGTTTTCAAAGGTGTATTGGTTTTCTTCGCTCATGGGTATACCCTCCTTTAAATTTGGGGCAGACAAAAATCCCACCCCTGAAAATTCAGGGGTGGGATACAGACTGTATTCCACGGTTCCACCCTGGTTGCGGCCAAGCGGCCGCCGCTCATTGGACGCTGTAACGGGCGCGCCCGTCCCGGCATTTCCGCCGGAAGGCTCGGAAGTGGTGTCCCCGGGGCCGGCGTCAGGACCATTTCACCAACAGGTCCCTCTCTGAGGAAGCGGCATCCGGATCGGTCTTCGTCAAGGCCTTTTCGTTGACATCAATTTATCACAAAATGGAGCCAATGTCAATCCCAGCCGCAAAAAAAGACGGCAAATTGGTGTCAGCTTCAAAATTTTTACCCCTTTTGGGAGGAAATAGGGGAAATCAGTTTCCATAATAACGATTCCGTAAAAGATTTTATAGTTAACATAATGCTTTTTATTATGTTAACAAATGTCATTTTTTCTACAAGATATTGGGTTTTCCACCATTTTTCAAAACCAATATTCCTGTTTTTTAATGGAATATAGTTAACATAAAAATATTAACAGAAATACGAAAAAGTTGTCGGATCCCCGAATTTTGCAAAAAAGACTTGACTTTTTGGAATTAAATGTTATAATAAGCATACAAATTCCATTGGGAGAAGAATTTGTTACTATTTGATACCGATTTTGATACTTTTTCTCGAGCGAATTTCTGTGAAAGGAGGTAGCTTCCCATGCAGACAAGCACACGATCTAGAAAGAGAAATTTTCCCCTTTTCCGCACAATGGCACTGCTCGTTCCCATTCTGATCGCAGTGGTATTGATGTCCCAGACGGTTTTCGCCCAATATACATATGTGATTACGGACGGCACCCGGGTGCTGGTTCATACCACCTCTGCCACCGACCTGAACGCGGTACTCAATGAGGCCGGGCTGAAGCTGAATGCGGATGATACCTTTACCACGCAGAGAGGCGACGGTATTTCCGAGATCACGGTCCAGCGGGGCCGCAGCGCGGAGTACGGCACGCAGGTGGAGCAGGAGCAGGTGGCCCGTGTGGAGACCTACACCACCAGCATCCCCCACAGCGTGACCTACTATCACGATCCCAACCTGCCTACCGGCGTTCAGGAGGTTTTGACCAAGGGCGTCAACGGCGAGTTGCTCTGCACCGCCAACGTGGTCTACTCCGGCGGAAAGGAAACCAGCCGCACAGTCCTGTCCCAGACCGTGGTGAAAAGCCCGGTGGAGGAGGTCATCGCCATCGGCACCGGTTCTGCCGGGCAATCCGTCCAGGGCGTGGACTCTCTGACCATTAAGGACGGCTTTATCTACACCGCCAACGGAGAGGTCCTGTCCTACACAGGCACCCTGCGGGTCCTGGCCACGGCCTACACCTGTGAGGGCGATCCCACCCCGCCGCCCACCGCCACCGGTACGCAGGCCCGGGAGGGCGCCATCGCCGTTGACCCCAGGGTAATTCCCTACGGCACCCGGATGTTCATCGTCACTGAGGACGGGCAGTACATCTACGGCGTTGCCACGGCGGAAGACTGCGGCGGCCTGATCCAGGGCAACCGGGTGGACCTGTACTACGACACCGAAGAGGAGTGCGTCGCCTTCGGCGCCCGCTGGTGCACCATCTACATTTTGGGCTGATTTGGGTTGCAAAACCGAATCCTTTCTGGTACAATGGCCGAAAGACCATTGTACCAGATTTTTTTGAGAGGACAGCTTATGCTCAACGTCTGCAATTTGAATACCATGCGGCCCCTGCTGGCCCGGGAGGGCTTTCATTTTTCCAAGGCCAAGGGCCAGAATTTTCTCACCGCCGCCTGGGTCCCGGAGCGGATCGCCCAGGAAGCGAACATCGACCGAGATACCGGAGTACTGGAGATCGGCCCCGGTATCGGCAGCCTGACCCAGCAGCTCTGCCTGCGGGCGGGGAAGGTGACGGCGGTGGAGCTGGATACCCGCCTGGCGCCCATTTTGAAGGAGAGCGTCGGGGAATTTGACAATCTCCATCTGCTGTGGGGGGACGCTCTGAAGCTGGATCTGCCCGCTCTGGTACGGGAGGAGTTTGGCGATCTCCGGCCGGTGGCCTGCGCCAATCTGCCCTATTATATCACTTCGCCCATCCTCTCGGCCCTGCTGGAGGCGGACTGCTTCGACACGGTAACGGTCATGGTGCAGCGGGAGGTGGCCCAGCGGATCGCGGCGGCGCCGGGAACCGGGGAATATAGCGCTTTTTCCCTGTTTTGCCAGTACTATGCCCAGCCGGAGCCGCTGTTTTCCGTCCCGCCGGACTGCTTTGTTCCCCGGCCCAAGGTGACCAGTCAGGTCCTGCGCCTCCGGGTGCGGAAGGAGCGGCCCTGGGAGATCGAGAACCGGAATCTTTTTTTCCGCACGGTCCGGGCGGCCTTCTCCATGCGCAGGAAGACCCTGCTCAACTGCCTTTCCTCCGGTTTCCCGGAGCTGGGCAGGGAAGGCGCCGCCGCTGTGATCGCCGAGGCGGGCCTGCCGCCCCAGGTACGGGGAGAAGCCCTGGACATTCCGGCCTTCGCCGCCCTGTCCAACGCCATCAGAAGGAGGCTTGACCATGTTTGAGTATCTGTTTCTGGACCTGGACGACACCATCTTGGACTTTCACAAGGCCGAGCGCATCGCCGTCAGCAAGACCCTTGCGACCTTCGGCGTCGATCCCACGGAAGAAGTCTGCGCCCGCTACAGCCAGATCAACAAGCTCCACTGGCAGATGCTGGAGCGGGGAGAGATCACCCGCCGCCAGGTGGTGGTGGGCCGGTTTGCCATGCTATTTCGGGAGCTGAGCGTGGACGGAGATCCCGCCCTCTGTGCCCAGCGGTACGAGGAGCTGCTCTCCCAGGGGCATTACTTTATGCCGGGGGCCCTGGAGGCGGTGCGAAAGCTGTCAAAATCGTACCGGCTGTTTCTGGCCAGCAACGGCACCGCCAAGGTCCAGGCGGGGAGGCTGAAAAGCGCCGGCATCGGGCCCTATTTTGAAAAGATCTTCATTTCCCAGGAAATCGGAGCGGACAAGCCCTTCCCGGCCTATTTTGAGCGCTGCTTCGCCGCCATCGACGGCTTCCGGCGGGACCGGGCCATGATGGTGGGGGACAGCCTGACCTCCGATATTTTGGGCGGAAAAAATGCCGGGATCGCCACCTGCTGGGTCAATCCCGGTAATTCGGCGCCTCGGCCCGACATCCTGCCGGACTATCAGATCGGCGCGCTTTCAGAATTGGAGGGTCTTCTGGACCGATTGAACGCCTCCGTTACAGCCGCACCTTGACCGGGGAACGGATGACCATGGAATCCGGCGTGACCTGACAATCCATAGCCAGCACCTCCACGCCCGCCGCTGCGGCCGCCCGCAGGGCTTGGCCGAAGGCCGGATCAGTCGCGTCGTTGGGGACCAGGTATTTGACGTCCGACATCTGGATCACAAATAGGACGTAGGCCCCGAAGCCCGCTTCCGCCGCCGCCTGAAGGCCCCGCAGATGCTTGGCGCCCCGCTCCGTGGGCGCGTCGGGGAAGGCGCAGACCCCACCCGTTTCCAAGGTCACGCCCTTGACCTCCAAAAAGCAGGGCTTCCCGTTTAAGTCGAAGGAAAAATCGAACCGGGAGTCACCGTGAACCGTCTCCGCCCGGAGACAGTGGACAGGCCCCAGAGCGCCGGAGGCCAGCCACTCCGCGGCGGCGGCGTTGGGGGCCTGGGAATCCATATTGATAAGCCGGGACCCCTTTTCCACGGCAATCAGGTCAAAGCGGGTCCTTCTCAGCGGATTTTCCGCCCTTTGGCACCAGACCGCCGCTCCCGGGGGCAGCAGTTCCCGGCACCGACCCGTATTTTTGACGTGGCACACCTCCACCTGGCCGCCGATCTCCACATGGGCGATAAAGCGGTTGGGCCGATCCAAAAATCGCCCGGGCACCATGGAACCGTATGTCATGGGCGCACCCCTTTCATAGATTCTTTATGAAAACCGGCTTGCGAAACAGATGATAGGGAAGAAGCAAAATCGGGGGGATTCCCCCGTTTTCTTTTTGCCCCCGTCTCTAAGCTACGCTCGCCGTTTTGGCTATTATGCCATGACTGGAGACGGTTTGTCAACAGCAATTGGAAAATGGATCCAGGAAAAACCGCCGCTTTTGATTGCAAAAAAGCGCCTTTTGTGATAAAATAAAAATAACAAGGAGGTGAGCGGATGTATCGGGTGGCCATTGTGGAGGACGAGGCGGTATACGCCCAGCAGCTGGAAGCCTTTCTGCGGCAATATGAGCAGGAGCGGGGCGCGGCGTTTCAGATCAGCGCCTTTGCCGACGGCTTCGCCATCGTCCGGGATTACCGGCCGGTGTGGGACATTATTTTCCTGGACATCCGCATGCAGCCCATGGATGGCATGGAGGCCGCCCGCCGGATCCGAGAGCGGGACAGCGAAGTGCTTCTGATCTTCATCACCTCTCTGGCCCAGTACGCGGTGCAAAGCTACGAGGTGGACGCCCAGGACTTTATCCTGAAGCCGGTGAGCTATCCCCAGCTCCGGGTCCGGCTGGACAAGGCCCTGCGCCTGCTGGAGCGCTCCGCCCAGCGGTTTCTGGTGCTGCCCTACGGGGAGCTTAAGGAGCGGGTGCCGGTGCGGGACATCCTGTTCATCGAGGTGCGGGACCACAATCTGGAGGTGGTGACCCGGGACCGGGTCTATTCTCTGCGGGCGCCCCTGCAGGAGATGGAGAAAAATCTGGCCGGCTGTCATTTTTCCCGGTGCAACCACGGCTATCTGGTGAATTTGCGGAATGTGACCGGCTTTTTGAAGGACAGCGTGCTGGTAGGCGGGCACACCCTGCCGGTGAGCCGCCCGAAGCGAAAGCAGTTCTTGCAAGAGCTGTCGGATTATCTGGGGGTGGCGTTCTGATGGAGGAACTGGAAAGCGCGCTGTGGGGGATGCTGCCGTTTCCCCTGGAGCTGCTCGCCGCCGTCGCGGTTTTCGCGTTCCCGCTGGAAAAGCGGCCCCACCTGCACAGGCAGGCGGCCCTAGGCCTGCTGGTGGCGTTGGGCTTTTCGGCCCTTTTCTTCGGCCTGAATTTGGCGCTGTACTGGGTTTCTCCGGCCGGTCAAAGTACCGCGGACTGGGGCCGAGGCGCCAGCTCGCTGCTCTGGTGCGGCCTGCTGTTTGCCCAGATGGCGCTGATCGTCTGGACCGTCTGCGCCGTGCCCTTCCGGGAGGCCCTCTACTGCGCCTCCTGCGCCTACCTGATCGAGCACATGGCGTACTGCGTCCGGCTGCTGCTGGCCTGGCTGCTGCCGGGGGTCTCCACGGACCCGGGAGCGTTACTGTATTTTCTCACCATTGGGCTGGTCTACCTGGCGGGATATGTGTTCTTCGTCCGGCGGATGGTCCGGGACCGCCACTATGCCACCACGGCGGTGGAATCTCTATGGCTGACGGTGAGCGTGCTGTTCGTGGTGCTGATTATGAGCGTGATGGCGACGGCCTTCGACTTCGAGCCCCTCCACGGAGCCTACGCCCTGCTGTGCGGGGGCTTCGCCCTGGTGGGGCAGGTGCGGCAGCAAGCGCAGCTCTCCTTGCAGCGGGAGCTCAATATGCAGCAGCAGCTTTGGCTGCGGCGCAAGGCCCAGCTGGAGATGTCGAGGGAGAATATCGAGCTGATCAATCGGAAGTGCCACGATCTGAAACATCAGGTGGCGGCCCTCAAGCACATCGGTGACCCGGAAAAGCGGGCGGAGGTGATCGATTCCCTCCAGAGCTCCGTGATGATCTACGACGCGGTGCTGAAAACCGGCAACGAAATTTTAGACACGGTCCTGACGGAAAAGAGCCTGCTGTGCGGCCAGGAGGAGATCACCCTTTCCTGCATCGCCGACGGCGGATTGTTGGCGTTTATGGACGCGGTGGATCTGTACACCCTGTTCGGCAACGCCCTGGACAACGCCATCGAGGCGTCCCGGGAGCTGCCCCAGGCGGAGCGGATGATCGATCTGCAGGTCCGGCAAAAGGCGGGGCTGATTTTGATCTGTGTGACCAACCAATTCTCCGGCACCCGGGTACTGGGGGAGGAGGGCCTGCCGCGGACCAGCAAAGCGGACGCCGGCTACCACGGCTTCGGCCTGAAAAGCATCCAGTCCATCGCGGAGAAGTACGGCGGCGTGATGACCGTCAGCGCGGAAGCGGGCGTGTTCCGGCTGTGTGTTTCGATCCCCGGAGAAAGGTGACGGGCGTGGAACCCACGCCGCTTTATGGGAAAAATTATAAATGGCGCAGACTGCGGCGGAAAACCGACAGCCTGCGCCGTTTCATTTGCGCTCCGCTTCTTATATATGGTATCTTAAACATAACAAGGACCTCCTCAAACTTCTCTCACGCGCCCGCCGGGACGGTCCCGGCGGGCGGGGGTCCGAAACCGATTTATTATTCTAAGAAAGCGAGGAAATGATCAATGAAGAAGAAGCTCCTGTTGGCCCTGCGGACCGTGGTGTGCCTGGTGCTGATCCTGGCGTTGGCCGCCGGAATGATGACGGTGAACAACCTGGTCTCCACCTATGCCCGGATGATGGACAGCATCATGGGCGGCTTTGCCCGCAGCGTGGACAACTCCAAGGCGAACACCGAGGGGCTGGACCTGCAGTACAACAAGCCGGA
>CANRHF010000059.1 GCA_947630345.1 uncultured Oscillospiraceae bacterium
CCGGCAGGCTTGTCCCCAGCAGGCCCCCCAGGA
The DNA here is from genome assembly GCA_947630345.1 of uncultured Oscillospiraceae bacterium. Lineage (GTDB taxonomy): Bacteria > Bacillota > Clostridia > Oscillospirales > Oscillospiraceae > Faecousia. The sequence goes on from CANRHF010000059.1 coordinate 34, forward strand.
GCAGCCCCGGCAGGGGCAGCAGGTCCCACCGGCCGGCCAGGGCTGTGATCATCAGATACGCCGCCACGGGGGCCAGGGCCGCCGTCCACCGGCGGTTTCCGGGGAGGAGCCGGGCCAGATGGGCCAGGCACAGCACCCCCGTCATGGGGACGGCGGTGACCTGGGCCAGATCCAGGGCCAGTCCCGCCAGTGCGGCGGCGGGCAGCTCCCCTGCCGCCGCCACGGTCCCCGCCGCCAGGAACCCCAGCCCCAGCCAGGGCAGCGGGGCCACCTGGGCCAGGGCCAGAACCGCCGCCCCCCAGGTCAGCCAGCCGCAGGCCGGACTCTCCCGGGCCTGGGCGAATATCCAGGCGGTGCCCGCCCCCATGGCCACCCGCAGCAGATACACCGGAATGGAGGTGGTGTCCGCCATCCAAAACTGAAACGCCACGCCGGAGGCGGACACGATCAGCGCCGCCAGGGCCGGCAGCAGCAGGGGGGTCTGCCGCGCCATGCGCCCCCGGCCCAGGGTCAGGGAGGCGGCCAGGCCCAGCGCTGTCCACAGCAGGCCCTGCTGTCCCGCCGCTCCCCAGAAAAACCAATACCCGGCGCAGCCCCCCAGGGCCAGGAACACCGCCGGGACCCCGGTGACGGCGCAGAGCAGCCCCAGCACCATGGGCTGGGGAGCGGCGGCCAGGCTGGCGGCGGAGAGCAGGAATCCCGCTAATGCCCCGCCGCCCCAGCGGAGCAGGGTGTGGACCCGGGGATCCAGGGCCAGGCGGTGGAGGGTGTGCCGGCTTTGGCGGACGTAAGAGCGAATGGTGGTCATCATTGGTAGCACAGCCTTTCCTTTCAGATTCAGGAAAAGCCTATCACAAACCGAAAAATTTTCCTGTCGGAACCGGTTCACCGGGAAAGTTTCTTGCATCCGGGGTCCCGGCGGTGTATAATAGTGACAAAATTCCCACGAAAGGGGCCTGGGCCTTGGAAATCGAATGGAAATTTTCCGCCTCGCCGGAGGCGCTGGCGGCGATGGAGGCCGCCTTCCCCGGCCCCTGGGAGCAAATCGAGATGCGCACCATCTACTTAGACACGGCGGAGGGCGCGTTTGCCAGTCGGAAATGTACCCTCCGGGTGCGCTGGGAAAACGGCGCGGCGGTGAGTACCTATAAGACCCCCGACCTGGGCATGGGCCGGGGGGAGTGGGAGGCGCCGGGGGCGGACCCCGGGGCGGCCCTGGCTGCGGCGGGGGTATCGGTCCCCGGGTCCCTGGTCCCCGTCTGCGGGGCCCGGTTCCTCCGCAAAAGGCTGCTGGTCCCCACGGATGACGGCTGGGCGGAGGTGGCCCTGGACCAGGGCGCGCTGACCGCCGGGGACCGGGAGAGCCCCCTTCGGGAGGCGGAGATCGAGCTGAAATCCGGCAGCCGGGAGGCGGCGGAGACGCTGGCAAGGGCCATCGCCGCAAAATTCGGCCTCACCGAGGAGCCCCGGAGCAAATTTCGCCGGGCCTTAGACCTGGCAGGAGGATGAACATGGAAAAACTGCTGACAAAATACGACCGTCTTCTGATCCTGGACACGGAGACCACCGGCCTGCTGTGCAGCCGGGATGAGATCATCGAATTTGCCGCCGCGGTGGTGGAGCTGCGGGACGGGAAGGCCGCCGTGGTTCAAAAATACGACCAGCTGGTGACTCTGAGCCCCGGGGGCTTCGTCCCGGCGAAGATCCAGCAGCTCACCGGCATCTCCACCCAGGACTTGCGGGAGCGGGGCCTGCCCAAGACCCGGGTCTGCAGGGACATTGCCGAGCTGATCGGGGGCAACACCCTGCTGGTGGCCTACAACGCCCACTTCGATCTGAGCTTTCTATACTACCTGCTGCTGCGCAGCGGGGACCCGGCCATCCTAAAGGCCAAGGACAAGCTGGATCTGCTCACCGTGTTCCGGGACCGGCACGACTATCCTCACCGGCTGACCCACGCCATTGAGGCCTACGGCCTCCAGGACCGGGTGGCCAACACCCACCGGGCCATCGACGACGTGCTGGCCACCGTGGCGGTGATGGAGGCCATGGCGGCGGAGCGGGACGATCTGGAGCAGTATATCAATCTCTTCGGCTACAACGCCAAATACGGCGTGGAGGGCAAGCCCATCGCCTCGGTGACCTATAAGCCCCAGAGCTTTTCCCGGACCCACCGGCTGTACGAGGCGCGGGAGGCGCGGGTATGAAAAAGCTGCTTGCGCTGGCGCTGTGCGCCCTGCTGCTGGCCGGGTGCTTCCCGGCGGGCCCCGCCCCCACGGAAACGACCCAGTCCCCGCCGTCTGCTGGAACCACCGCCGGGTCCACGGCGGGGGATACCGATCCGCCCACGGAGGCCATCCCGGGGACGACGTTGCCCCCGGACCCGGTCCAGGTCCTGATGGAAAACATGACCATCTGGGAGCTGGTGGGGCAGCTGTTCATGGTCTGCCCCGAGGAGCTAGTACCCTACGACGGCAGCGTGCTATACGCCACGGAGGTTATGGCCCAGGGGTTGGAGCAGTACCCCGTGGGGGGCGTGATCCTCTTTGGGGACAATATCCAGGACCCCGACCAGCTCCGGTCCCTTACCGGCGGGCTGGGGAAAATTGGAAAAATTCCCCTGTTTCTGGGGGTGGACGAGGAGGGCGGCGCCGTCGCCCGGCTGGCCAACAAGTACGGCTTCGACCTGCCCAAATATAAAAGCGCCGCCGCGGTGGGCCTTGGCGTCCCCGAGGACGCCTACGAAATGGGCCGGACCATCGGGGGCTATCTCAAGGACTACGGCTTCAACCTGGACTTTGCCCCGGTGGCGGATGTGAACACCAATCCGGACAACCCGGTGATCGGCAGCCGGGCCTTTTCCTCTGACCCGGAGGTTGCCGCCAGCATGGCCGCCGCCTTCGCCCGGGGACTGCGGGAGGCGGGGATACTCCCCACCTTCAAGCACTTCCCCGGCCACGGGGACACCGGGGAGGACAGCCACTCCGGCATGGCGGTGACGAACCGCTCCCGGGAGGAGATGCGATCCTGCGAATGGCTCCCCTTCGCCATGGCGGGGGAGGGGGATCTGGTGATGGTGGGCCACATCAGCGCCCCGGCCCTCACGGGGGACGATACCCCCGCCACCATGTCTCGGACGGTGGTCACGGACATTCTCCGGGGGGAGCTGGGCTTTTCCGGCCTGGTGGTGACGGATTCCCTGGCCATGGGGGCCATTACCCAGTACTATACCCCCGAGGAGGCGGCGGTGGCCACCCTGGAGGCCGGGTGCGACCTGCTGCTGATGCCGGAGGATCTGCCCCGGGCCATGGAAGGGGTCCTCTCCGCCCTGGATTCCGGGCGGCTGACCATTGACCGGATCCGGGAAAGCGTGGAACGAATTTTGAACTATAAAATCCAACTGGGCATCCTGCCCGTGTGAAAAGGAGAACGCCATGATCAACGAAACTTCCTACGCCCTGGGAGCCACCCGCTCCGTGATCCGGGACCTGTTCGAGTATGGCCGGGCCCGGGCGGCGGTGGTGGGTCCGGAGCGGGTCTACGATTACAGCCTGGGCAACCCCTCCATCCCCTCCCCGCCGGAGGTGAACCGGGCCATCCGGGAGATCTTGGAGGACACCTCCAGCCTGGAGGTCCACGGCTATACCTCCGCCGTGGGAGATCAGGCCGCCCGGGAAGCCATTGCCGCCGACCTCAACGCCCGGTTCCAGGCGGAAGTCCGGGCGGAGGACCTGTTTTTGGGCTGCGGCGCCGCCCCGGAGCTGGCGGCGGTGGCCCGGGCCCTGGCCTGCCCCGGGGAGGAGATTTTGGCCATTGCCCCCTATTTTCCCGAGTACAAGGTGTTCGTGGAGGGGGCCGGGGCCGTGTTCCGGGCGGTGCCCCCGGCGCTTCCGGGGTTCCAGATCGATCTGGAGGCTATGGACGCGATGCTGGGTCCCAACACCGCCGCCGTCATCGTCAACTCCCCCAATAACCCCGCCGGCACCGTCTATTCCAGGGAGACGCTGGAGCGTTTGGCCGCCCTGCTGACCCGGAAGGCCGGCCAGTTCGGCCACCCCATCTACCTGATCTCCGACGAGCCCTACCGGGAGCTGGTCTACGACGGGGCGGAAGTCCCCTTCCTGCCCAAGCTGTACCGGGACACGGTGGTGTGCTATTCCTATTCCAAGTCCCTGTCTCTGCCGGGGGAGCGGATCGGCTATGTCTATGTCCCGGCGGCGGCAACGGACAGCGGGCGGCTCTACGCCGCCGTGGCCGGGGCCTCCCGGGCCATCGGCCACGTCTGCGCCCCCAGCCTGATCCAGAAGGTCATCGCCCGGTGCGCCCATCTGCGGCCGGACCTTCAGGCTTACGACCATCTTCGCCGGGCGCTGGCCGGGGGCCTGGCGGAGATGGGCTACGAGATGGCGGACCCCCAGGGGGCCTTCTACCTCTTCGTCCAGGCCCCGGGGGGCGACGCCCAGGCCTTCTCCGACCGGGCCAAGGCAAAGGACCTGCTGGTGGTGCCCGGGGACGGGTTCGGCTGCCCCGGCTATTTCCGGCTGTGCTATTGCGTTCCCATGGCGCAGATCACCGGAAGCCTGCCGGTGTTTCGGCAGCTGATCGAGGAAACAGCCCATGACTGATTACTTTTCCCTGTCCCTGTCCCGGCGGGAGGTGGACGCCATCTCCAATCTGGGCCTGGCCCACATGGGAGACGGGGTCTACGAGCTGCTGTGCCGGGCCTATCTCTGCGCCCAGGGGGACAAGACGGCGCGCCGCCTCCATGACGATTCCGTTTCCCTGGTGAAGGCCCCGGCCCAGGCCCGGTTCGCCCAGGCCATTTTGCCCCTGCTGAACGAGGAGGAGGCGAACTTCCTCCGCCGGGGGAAAAATACCCACACCCACGCCGCCCCCAAGTCCGCCACGGCCCAGGAGTACGCCCTGGCAACGGGCCTGGAGACCCTGTTCGGGGCCCTGTTCCTTCTGGGCAGGACCCGGCGGCTCAACGAGCTGTTCGCCGCGGGAATGGAGGCGGGCCATGGGCTTTGACGCCGGATTTCTCGCCGCCCTGGTGGCGGAAATGGAGCCAAAAATTGTGGGCAGCCGGGTGGATAAGATCCACCAGCCCACCAGGGACGTGTTTGTGCTGCACCTAAAGGGTGCCACACGGGAAAAGCTGCTCATCGCCGCCGATCCCGCCGCGCCCAGGCTCTACCTGACGGAGGGGGCCCCGGAAAACCCCGAAAAGCCCCCCATGCTGTGTATGCTGCTGCGCAAGCACCTTTTAGGCGCCCGGCTATCAAAGCTCCGGCAGCTTCCCATGGAGCGGGCGGTGGAGCTGACCTTCGACTGCACCGATGAAATGGGGTTCCCTGTGGAAAAAAAGCTGGCAGTGGAGCTGATGGGCCGGACCTGCAACCTCTACCTCCTGGGGCCCGACGGGCGGATCTTGGACTGCCTGCGCCGGGTGGGGCTGGACGCCGCCGCCAAGCGGCAGGCCCTGCCGGGGCTCTACTACCAGCCCCCGGACCCGGTGGAAAAACGGAACCCCGCCGACATGACGGGGGAAGAATTTGATGAATTGCTTCAAAGTCCCGGGCCGGACCGGCTTGCGGACCGGCTGATGGACCGCCTGGGCGGCGTGTCCCCCCTGGTGTGCAGGGAGGCTGCCCTGGCGGCGGCGGGAGACGTGGACGCCCGGCTCTCCGGCGTCGCCGGGGATGGCTTAGGGGAGGGGCTGGCCGCCTTCTTCCGCCAGGTCCCCACGCCCTGGTACACCCTCCGGCCCGACGGAAGCGTGGGCCAGTTCTCCTGGCTGCCCCTCCGGCAGTACGGACCCGCCCAAAAGGCGGCGAGCTTCTCGGCCCTGCTGGACCGGGCCTATGGGGAGCGGGGGGCGCGGGACGCCATCCATCAGAAGAGCCAGGCGGTGCGCAAGACTGTGACCAATCTGTGCCAGCGGCTGAATCGGAAGCTGGCCGTCCAGGAAAAGGAGCTGGCGGAGGCAAAGGACCGGGAGCGGCTCCGGCAGCTGGGGGACATCGTCACCGCCAACCTCCACCGGGCGGTGAAGGGGCAGAAGGTTTTGGAAGCGGAGGATTTTTACGACGAAAAGATGCCAATTATCTCCATCCCACTGTCCCCCCTGCTCAGCCCCCAGCAGAACGCGGCCAAATTCTATAAAGACTACGCCCGGAAGAAAAACGCCGAAAAGGAGCTGACCCATCAGCTGGCCCTGGGACGGGAGGAGCTTCACTATCTGCAAAGCGTCCTGGAGGAGCTGGATCGGGCCCAGACGGAGCAGGAGCTGGAGGAAATTCGCCAGGAGCTCCGCGCCGGCGGGTATCTGCGGCAGGAAAGCGGAAAAAAGCGGCTCCGCCAGAAGCCCACGGCGCCATTGCGGTTCGTCACGGCGGAGGGCTACGCCGTGTATGTGGGCCGGAACAACCGGCAGAACGACGAGCTGACCTTCCGGCTGGCCCGGAAGGACGATCTGTGGCTCCACGCCCAGAAGGTGCCGGGGAGTCATGTGATCCTGGTGTGCGCCGGGGCGGAGCCGCCGGACGAGGCGATCACCCAGGCGGCGGAGCTGGCGGCGGGGCACTCCCAGGCCGCCCAGGGGCAGAATGTGCCGGTGGACGTCACCCGAGTCAAGGCCATCAAGAAGCCGGCCTCCGGCCGGCCGGGGATGGTGATCTATCACACCTACCGGACGGTGTTCGTCAACCCCAAAACCACGATTTAAAACTGTTTTCTCTCTCTGAGAAACTGGAATATCTTATTTTGGCGCGTTCCGCACCGCTGGAGCGATACCGAGCGGGCCCAGCAGATAAAACGATTCGCGCTAGGCTGGCGCACGTCTTGACTGCGGCGGCACGCCGCAAAAAGGTAGGCAGGAGGGGTTCTCCTGCCTATTTTAGTCTTATTAAGCTTTTCGGTCGAATTTTTCGCCGCACTTGGTGCAGGTGATGGTCACCTTCCCCGACCCTCGGGGCACCCGCATGATCTGCCGGCACTTGGGGCATTTGAAATGCCGGTTCTTCCGATCCTTCAGCCGGTCCAAAAGCTGGCAGAACCACTGGTTTTCCCGATACCGCCGGTAGGTGTCCCGGGACAAGGTGCGGTAAACCGCCAGAACCATCAGCGCGTAGGAAACAAGCGTCAGCACCGCGTTCCAGGTGGGGCTCCAGGCGCCGAACAGCTGCACCAGCACCCCCACCAGGCTCAACGCCGCGCCAACGCACAAAATCGCCAGCGTCAGCCGGTCCGTTCCGTGCCGACCCTCCATGAACCGCCGGAGGCCGTCCCGCAGCCGGGCGGCGATCCTCCGGAACCAGCCGCCTTGCCCGTCCATGCAATACCACCTTACCCATCGGAATACCTCCATTATATTGCAAATCCTCGGAAATTCAACACAAACCGCCAAAGATTCACATATTGTTCACAGGCCAAGTACCCGCAGTCCAAAGAAATTCCCGGATTTTGGAAAAAAGCGGTTGCGTTTTCGGGGGATTATGGTATGATGTACCGGGAATGGGGGTATTCCCCTTCCAAGACTGAAAGTATGAGGTAATTTCCATGGATTACGCGAAAGAGTCCCTAAAGCTCCACTACGCCCTCCGGGGCAAGCTGGAGATCACCCCCCGGGCGGCGGTGGATTCCAAGGAGGCCCTGAGCCTGGCCTACACCCCCGGCGTGGCCGCGCCCTGCCTGGAAATTCAGAAGGACCCCAGTCTCAGCTTTGCCCTGACCCGGCGGTGGAACACCGTGGCCGTGGTCACCGACGGCACCGCCGTGCTGGGCCTGGGGGATATCGGCCCCGAGGCCGGCATGCCGGTGATGGAAGGCAAGTGCGTCCTGTTTAAAGCCTTCGGAGACGTGGACGCCATCCCCCTTTGCGTCCGATCCAAGAATGTGGACGAGATCGTGAACACCGTGGCGCTGCTTGCCGGCAGCTTCGGCGGGGTGAACCTGGAGGACATCTCCGCCCCCCGGTGCTTTGAAATTGAACAGAAGCTGAAGCAGCGCTGCGACATCCCCATTTTCCACGACGACCAGCACGGCACCGCCGTCATCACCCTGGCGGGGCTGATGAACGCCCTGAAGCTGGTGGGCAAGCGCCTGGAGGAGGTCAAGATCGTCACCTCCGGAGCCGGGGCGGCGGGGATTGCCATTATCCGGCTGCTGCTGTCCCTGGGGCTGAAAAACGTGGTGATGACGGACCGGCAGGGGGCCATTTACGCCGGCCGCCCGGGCCTGAACCCGGTGAAGGTGGAAATAGCGGCGCTGACCAACCGGGCCCAGGAGCGGGGCACCCTGGCGGAGGTGATTCGGGGGGCGGACGTGTTCATCGGCGTCTCCGCGCCGGGGACCCTCACCGGGGAGATGGTGCGCGCCATGGCCAAGGACCCCATCGTGTTCGCCTGCGCCAACCCCACCCCGGAGATCTTCCCGGAGGAGGCCAAGGCCGCCGGGGCGGCGGTGGTGTCCACCGGCCGGTCGGACTACCCCAACCAGGTCAATAACGTGCTGTGCTTCCCCGGCATTTTCCGGGGGGCCCTGGACGTCCGGGCCTCGGACATCAACGACGAGATGAAGCTGGCCGCCGCCCGGGCCATTGCCGGGATCGTGTCCGACCAGGAGCTCTCTCCGGACTATATCCTCCCGGCGGCTTTCGACCCGAGAGTGAAAGACGCCGTGGCCGCCGCCGTCCGGCAGGCCGCCGTCGACTCGGGGGTAGCCCGGGTGTAATTAGGGGTTGACCTGTGGGGTTTTTTCGGTTATAATAGTTTAGTATGGCTCTTTCCTCAGGGCTTTTTTGGGAATTGCTGCGGCCTTTTGGCTGTTGAGCATATTGTACTTTACATTTAAGGAGGTGTATACATGAAGCGTACCTATCAGCCCAGCCAGCGTCACCGTTCCAAGGTCCATGGCTTCCGGAAGAGAATGGCCACTTCCAACGGGCGCAAGGTGCTGGCCCGCCGCCGCGCCAAGGGCCGCCAGGTTCTGACCGCCTAAACGACCTGAGCTGTCCGATATCGCGCAAGCGCGAAATGGGAGTCCATGCGGGGCGAACGGCATTTTCGCCCCGCTCCCTTTTTCTAACGGGAGGCGCTGCCATGCAATTTTCCGCGTCCTTGAAGCAAAACCACATTTTCCGGCGGCTCTACGCCACCTCCGGCAAGGCCAACGGCCTGCTGGTGCTCTACGCCCGGCGCAACCGCACCGACCGAAACCGGGTGGGCCTGACCGTCAGCAAAAAGCTGGGTCACGCCGTGGTGCGCAACCGGGTCCGCCGCCGCCTGCGGGAGATCTATCGGCTGAATGAGAGCCGGTTCCGCCGGGGCTTTGATATCGTGGTGGTGGCCCGGAGCCGGGCCGTGGAAGCGGATTTTCCCCAGCTGACGGCGGCTTACCTCTCCCTGGCGAAAAAGGCGGGCATTCTCTTGGAGGATTCCCAATGAAACAGCTGCTTCTCTGGCTCATCCGGTTTTACCGCCGGCATATTTCCCCCGGAACGCCGCCGGCCTGCCGGTTCGTGCCCACCTGCTCCCAGTATGCCTATCTGGCCATTGAAAAATACGGCGCCTGGAAGGGCGGCCGCATGGCCCTGGCCCGGCTGCTGCGGTGCAACCCCTTCTACCGGGGCGATCTGTACGACCCTGTACCATGACCTCCTCGCGAAAGAGGAGAAGGAGGAATGTCCATGATTCTCGCCTTCCACATCGGGGATATCATCACCGTTCCCTTCGGCTATCTGCTGGACTGGATGTACCGGCTCTCCGGCAACTACGGCATGGCCATGCTGCTGTTCGCCATCCTGGTGAAGATCATCCTCATCCCCATCACCGCCAAGAGCAAGAAGACCTCCATGAAGCTCTCCCGGCTCAGCCCCCGGATCAAGGAGATCCAGGATAAGTATACCGATCAACAGAAGCAGGGCGAGGCCCTGCAGGCCCTCTATAAGGAAGAGGGCGTCAGCATGGGCGGCGGCTGCCTTTGGAGCCTGGTCCCCCTGCTGATCCTGTTCCCCCTGCTGGCCGTGGTGCGCCAGCCCCTGGTGTACCTGCTCCACGAGACTGCGGAGACAGCGGCGCAGATCGTCGCCGTCATGACGGAGCAAGCGCCCCAGTATTTTACCGGCAACACCTACTATGCCCAGGTCGCCGCCGCCCGGCACATCCATGAGTACGCCCAGGTCATCCGGGACGCCATCCCCGGCATCAGCGAGGCCACCCTGGCCGGCATGAATTTTGACTTTTTGGGCATCGACGTGGGCGCCATCCCTGAATTTAACGTCTTCGCCTGGAGCGCCTATGACTGGGCCCATATCGGGGCTTTCCTGATCCCGGTGTTCTCCGCCGGCAGCCAGGTGCTGAGCATGTTCATCATGACCAAGATGAACAACTCCGTCATCACCGACAAAAACGGCGTAAAGGACAAGGAGACCGCCGAAAATTCCCAGGCAAACCAGACCAACAAGACCATGAT
>CANRHF010000060.1 GCA_947630345.1 uncultured Oscillospiraceae bacterium
CACTTTTTACGCTTTTGTCAATATTGGGAAAACGGGACTGGGGAGCATGTGTACCGGGCTGGGCGTTTTGGCGGGGAAGAAGAAAAAATACACTGCCGTGGCGCTTTTTGCCCTGGCCTTCCTGCTGGCCATGGGCATGGGCGCCATGTCCGGCCAGGACACCACCTCCGCCGCCGTAAACTGGATCGAGCAAGGGATCAACACCGGCTCCCAAGCGTGCCTGCTGGGAGGCGTGTGGATTCTTCACCAGAGTTTGGAGACAAAAAGCCGCTAGAGTCCTCTATCCAAAATGGGATGGCCTATTGGAATGATGCCGCCCCGGTTCCACAAAAACAGGTCTCAAAAGTGAAACAGCCGTCCGCCCGCCGGGAAACCGGCAGGCGGACGGTTTGCTTATTCCTTCATCACGGTTTTCTGGTATTCGGCGATACCCTTTTCCAGCAGCTCCAGGGCCCGCTCCAGCTCCTCCCGCTTCCGCACATAGGCGATGCGCACCTCGTTGACGCCTTTGCCGGGGGTCTCGTAGAAGGGCGCTCCGGGGGCGAACATCACCGTCTCCCCCCGGTCCTGGAAGGACTGCAGCAGCCAGTACTGGAATTTGTCCGCGTCGTCCACCGGGAGGCTTGCCATGACGTAAAAGGCGCCCATGGGCTCCTCCACCATCACCCCGGGGATCCGCCGCAGCCGGCTCACTACCAGGTCCCGCCGCAGATGGTACTCCGCCTTGGAGCGGAGGAAGAATTCCGGGTCCACGGAGTACAGCGCCGCCGCCCCCATCTGATCCACCGTGGCCACCGCCAGACGGGACTGGCAGAACTTCAGGATCGCCTGTTGCAGCTCCCTGTTCCGGGTAACGACGCAGCCCACCCGGGCGCCGCAGGCGGAAAACCGCTTGGAGACCGAATCAATGATCACCAGATTCTGATCGATGTCCCGGAACCGGGCCATGGTGGGGACCCCAAATTTCTCATCGTAGCAGAACTCCCGGTAGACCTCGTCGCAGATCAGAAACAGCTTGTGCTTCTTCGCCACGTCGGCGATCATCCGCATCTCCTTTTCATCCAGCACCACGCCGGTGGGATTACCGGGGTTGGTCAGCAGAATAGCCCGGGTGTTCTTGGTGATCAGGCTCTCGATCCGGCTCCGGTAGGCGTAGCGGTAGCCCTCCTCGGGGCAGGTGGGCAGGGCCCGGATCACGCCGCCGGCGGCGTGGACAAAGGTGGTGTAGTTGGGATAGTAGGGCTCGGGAATGATGACCTCGGTATAGGGGTCCAGGATGCTCAGGCAGGTCAGGAGCAGCGCCTCGCTGCCGCCGGTGGTGACCAGCACATCCTCCGGCGCCAGCTCCACCCCCAGCCGCCTGTAATATCCCCGGATGGCGTCGATCAGGACGGGAGAGCCGGGAGACTCGGCGTAAGCCAGGGTGTGCTCGTCAAAGCGCCGGATGGCGTCATAGTACGCTCTGGGGGTGGGAAGATCCGGCTGACCGATGTTCAGATGATAGATCCGCTTCCCCTGTTTTTCCGCTTCTACCGCCAGGGGATGGAATTTCCGCATGGGAGAGGGTTCGCAGCGGTTGGCGTTGATGGAAATCTGCATAAGTACCTCCGGGAGCGGGCGCGCGGCCCGTCTTTAGAATTTTGATATAGTCTCCGGTCAGCCCGATCAAAACCGGACTGAGCCAGGCAAGAGCGATCAGATTGGGAATGGCCATAAGGCCGTTGACGGTCTCGGACAGGAGCCAGACCGTGCCGGTTTTCAGCACCGCCCCCAAAAGCACCGTGCCAGCCTGCAATAAAGCAAAGGGCTTCCACACGGGACGGCCAAAGAGGTATTCGGCGCACCGGGCGCCGTAGAGCCCCCAGCCCAGCACCGTGGCAAAGGCGAAGGCGCACAGCGCCGCCGCGATGGGTACCGCGACCCAGGAGCCGTAAAACTGGGAAAAGGCCCGGGTTGTCAGCTCCACGCCCACGTCCTGCCCGTAAGGAATGGGGACTCCGCTGCACAGAATCACCAGGGCGGTCATGGTGCAGATCACGATGGTGTCCAGAAACACCTCCATGATCCCCATCAGGCCCTGTTCCCCGGGATGGGACACCCGGGCCCCGGCGTGGGCGATGGAGGCGGTGCCCATCCCCGCTTCGTTGGTGAACACCCCCCGGGAAACCCCCACCCGCAGCGCACGGTAAGCCGAGCCCAGCACCCCGCCGGTGACGGCGGCGGGGGAAAAAGCCCCCACGAAGATGGCCCGGAAGGCCCCGGGGATGGCGGACGCCCGTCCGATCAGCACCCCCGCCCCCAAAAGAAGATAGCCCGCGGCGGCAAAAGGCACCAGCAGCTCCGCCGCCTGCCCAATCCGCTTGGCGCCGCCCAGAAGCATGGCCGCCACCAGGACCGCCAGGACCGCGCCCATGAGCAGATTACCTCGGATGGTCTCCTCCCCGCCGAAGGCGGTGAGGATGCCGTTGAGGCTCGTGATCACCGCGTTGATCTGGGTGGCGTTCCCCACGCCGAAGGCTGCCACGATCCCAAAAAAGCAGTACAGCAGGGCAAGTCCGTTCCACTTCTCCCCCATGCCGTTGCGGATGATGTACATGGGACCGCCCACAAATTCCTCGCCGGAGCGCTCCCGGTAACGGACCGCCAGGACCGTCTCCGCGAACTTGGTCATCATGCCCAGAATCCCGCACAGCCACATCCAGAAGATGGCGCCGGGGCCGCCGATGGCGATGGCCCCCGCCACGCCGGCCAGATTCCCGGTCCCCACCGTTGCCGCCAGGGCGGTGCAGAGGGCCTGGAAGGGGGAAACGCCCTGGCCTTCCCCGTCCCGGCCCCGGAGCTTGGCGAAAAACTCCTTCACCGCCCGGGGAAACAGCCGGAGCTGGGCAAAGCCGGTGGCGACGCTTAAATACAGCCCCACCCCCAGGATCAGGACCAGCGCCGGCACGCCCCAGACAAAGCCATTGACAGATTCCAGGAATTTGGTCATAGTGCCCTCCTACAATACCACTTTTTTGTGAGTTTTGCAAGAACAATCTTTCTAATTTTCCAAAAAAGCGGTTTCCCCCCAGGAAACCGCTTTCGTGCTATTTCCATTGCTGCCAGACCTCCGGGCAAAAGCCCACGGTGGCCTGGCGGCCGTTTCGGACGATGGGCGTCTTCATGAGCTCAGGATTCTCAAAAACCTTGTCCTCCTTGGCCCGCCGGTCGTCCATGTACCGCAGAAGGGTGATCTCCTCCCCTTTGCCGCCATAGTCGATCAGGTTCTCGATGCCGCCCACCGCCGTCAAAACGCTGTCAAATTCCCGGCCGGAGAGGCCGTAGCGGTCCAAATCCACATACTGGAAGGGGATCCGCCGCTCCTTGAACCAGCGCTGGGCTTTCTTGGTGTCAAAGCACTTGGCTTTGCCGAAAATCTGGATGTTCAATAGTCTACCTCCGTCAGACACAGTCCCGCGGCGGGGGCAAGGGGCCCGGCCAGGGCCCGCTTTTCCCCGAACAGGGCGGGGATGCTGTCCGGGTCCCGCCGGTGGGTCCCTACCTCCATCAGCGTGCCCGCCAAGATCCGCACCATGCCGTATAGAAATCCGTCCCCGGTGACGGTGAGGGTCACTTCATGCCCCGTCCGCTCCACGGTGAAGCGGGAAATGGCGCGGACAGAGGAGCGCTTTTTCCCCTTGCGCAGACAGAAGGCGGAAAAATCATGCTCCCCCAGAAAATAGGCAGCTCCCCGGGCCATGGCGGCATCGTCCAGCGGCTCTGGGAAGACCGTGACATACCGCCGCTGGAAGACGCAGGGCTCTTCGCTGTTCCAGATCCGGTAGCGGTAGGTTTTGGCCTTGGCGCTGAGCCGGGCGTGAAACCCCTCCGGAACCTCCCGGCAAGAATATATGCCGATATCCTCCGGCAAATACCGGCGAAGGCCCGCCAAGATCTCCCCGGCGGGCATCTGACTATGGCAGTGAAAATTGGCCACCTGTCCCAAAGCGTGAACGCCGGCGTCGGTGCGCCCGCTGCCGGAAACGCTGATCTCCTCCCCCAGGATCCGGGAGAGAGTCTGCTCCAATTTTCCCTGAAGGGTGTTGGCAGCGCCTCCAAGGCGCTGCCAACCGGCGTACCTGGTTCCGTCATAGCACAGATCAAGACGCAGATTCCGCATCCGATTCCAGCTCCTCTCTGACCTCCCGTTCGTTGTCCGCCGAAAACAGGAAGTTGCCGTTGCTGTCGTAAACCTGAATGTGCCCATGAACATAGCGGATAGAATACATAACCATCAACCTTTCCTTTTGTTTTTCTGGCTGTATTCTATCACACGAACTGTCCAAAATATTGGACTAATTCAGGAAGTTTTCCTTTTTCTTTTCTCTGGGCGTGCCTGCCTTTTCCGCCATCCAGCCGGTGAGGTAGGCGTAGACCTGATCCTTCCGGGCTTCCCGAAGGATCTCGTGGCGGGCGTTGGGAAACAGCTGCTCGGTGACGTTTTTCATCCCCGCCCGCTGAAAAGCGTTGGCGGCCTGGGTCACCCCTCTGCCGTAGGCGCCCACCGGGTCGTCGGCCCCGGAGGCGAACAGCACCGGAAGCTCCTTGTCCATATTAGCCAGGGTCTCCCGCCGCTCGGTATACTCCAGGCCCGAAAGCATATCCCGCATCAGCCCGGCGCTGACGATAAATCCGCACAGGGGGTCGGATACAAAGCCGTCCACCTCTTGCGGGCTGGAATTGATCCAGTCGTAGATGGTGCGGGGCTCCTTCACCCGCCGGTTGTAGCTGCCGAAGACCAGACTTTCCAACATGGGATTGGGCGCCTGCTCCCCGTCCAGGCGGCAAAAGACCTGGCAGGCGGGCACCGCCAGCCGCAGCAGGGCGGGATTTTCCCAGGCGGTGCCGCAGAGGATGCAGGCGGAAATGCCGCTGTCCGGATGCTCCGCCAGAATGCTCCGCGCCAGGAAGGAACCCATGGAATGGCCCAGCAGCACATAGGGTAGCTTCGGGTACTCCATCCGGGTGCGCTCCAAGAGCTGATAGGTGTCCTCCACAGCGGAAAACCAGCCTCCATGGAAATAGCCATGGAGGCGGTCCTCCCCGATGGACAGGCCGTGGCCCATGTGGTCCTGGGCCACAACCAGAAATCCCAGTCCGTTGAGATATTGGGCGTACTCCTCATACCGGGCCGAATGCTCGGAGATGCCGTGGACGATCTGCATCACCGCCTTGGGCTCCCCCTCCGGCACCCAGCGCCAGGCGTGGATCCGCCCGGAACCGCAGGAATTGTAGTAAAACTCTCTGCGCATATCAGCCGGCCACTTCGTAACCGGCGTCGGTGATGGCCTTCTTCAGTGCCTCGGGAGCGGCGGTGCCCTTGACCGTCACCTGCTTCTTTTCCAGATCCGCCACCGCCTCCTGGGCGCCGGGGACCGCCATGCAGGCCTGCTCCACCCGGGCCTTGCAGTGGCCGCACATCATGCCGTTTACCTTGATCGTTGTTTCCATGGGTTTTTCCTCCTTGATTTTCCGGACCTTGGGGGCCGGATGATTCCCAACCGCCGAAGCGGTTTTGGGCTTAAACAGGCGCAGCCGCAGAGCGTTAGATACCACGAACACCGAGCTCAGGCTCATGGCCGCCGCCCCCAGCATGGGGCTCAGCTGCAAATGGAAGGCCGGATACAGCACGCCCGCGGCAATGGGGATGCCCAGGGTGTTGTAGAAAAAGGCCCAAAAGAGATTTTCCCGGATATTTCGGATGGTGGCCCGGCTCAGCTCCACGGCCTTGTTCACCCCGGACAGAGAGCCCTGCATCAGCACCACGTCCGCGGATTCCATGGCGATGTCCGTGCCCGCGCCGATGGCCATGCCCACATCGGCGGTGACCAGGGCCGGGGCGTCGTTGATGCCGTCGCCCACCATCAAGACCTTATGGCCCGCCTTCTGGAGCTTCTCCACGGCCCCGGCCTTATCGCCGGGCAGCACGTCGGAGATCACCTGGGAGATCCCGGCGGAGGCGGCGATGGCCCGGGCGGTGTTTTCGTTGTCGCCGGTAAGCATCACCGTTTCCAGGCCCAGGGACCCCATGGCCTTCACGGCCGCCACCGAGTCGGGCTTCAGCACATCCGCCGCCGCGATAGCGCCCAGATAATCGCCGTTTTCTTCCGCGAAGTACAGCGGGGTCTTCCCTGCCCCCGCCAGTTGGGGAAGCTCCGGCACCGAAACGCCCAGCTCCTCCATCAAGCGGCGGTTGCCGCCATAGTATTTCCTTCCGCCCACGGTGCCCGCCACGCCTCGGCCCGGCAGGGTCTCAAAATCCTCGGCAACAGGATGGGGCGCGTCCCCCTGCCGCTCCAAAATGGCCTTGGCGAAGGGATGCTCGGACTTTTCCTCCAGCGCCGCCGCCAGGGACAGCAGGGTCTCCTCCCCGATTTGGGCGGGGAGAATATCCGTCACCGCCGGCTTGCCGGTGGTCAGGGTGCCGGTCTTGTCCAGCACCACCGTATCCACCCGGTGGAGGTTCTCCAGGGCCTCGGCGTTCTTGAATAAGACGCCCATCCGGGCTCCCTGGCCGGTGCCCACCATAATGGCCACCGGCGTGGCCAGTCCCAGGGCGCAGGGGCAGGAGATGACCAGCACGGAGATGGCGCTGGTGAGGGCAAATTCCAAAGTCTGACCCGCCAGCATCCAGACCAGGAAGGTCCCGGCGGCGATGGTCATGACCACCGGCACAAAGACCCCGGCGATTTTATCCGCCAGCCGGGCGATGGGCGCCTTGGAGCCGCCTGCCTCCTCCACCATGCGGATGACCTGAGCCAGGGTGGTGTCCTGCCCCACCTTTTCCGCCCGAAATTCCAGATACCCCTCGGTGTTGATGGTGGCGGCGGACACCGGGTCCCCCGGCTCCTTCTCCACCGGCACGCTCTCGCCGGTGAGGGCGCTCTGATCCACGGAGGCCCGGCCGGACAGCACCGTGCCGTCCACGGGAATGCTGCCGCCGGAGCGGACCACCACGGTGTCCCCCACCCGGACCTCCTCCACCGGGACCTCTACCACGGCGTCCCCCCGGCGGACCGAGGCGGTCTTGGGCCGCAGGTCCATGAGCTGCCGAATGGCGTCGCCGGTCTTGCCCTTGGCCCGGGTCTCCAGAAACTTGCCCAGGGTGATCAGGGTCAGAATGGTGGCGGCGGACTCAAAGTAGAGATTCTCAGAATACCTAGTCACCGTCTCCCAGTCCCCGCGGCCCATGGCCCGGGCCATGACGAACAGGGCGGCGACGCCGTAGATCAGGGCCGCCAGGGAGCCCACGGCGATCAGAGAGTCCATGTTGGGGGCCCGCTTCCACAGAGCCTTCAGGCCCCGGGTATAGTAGACCCGGTTGAGATAGACGATGGGCAGCGTCAGGAAGAACTGCAGCAGCGCCGCCACCAGGGCGTTTTCCGTCCCGTGGTACCAGTGAGGCGCCGGCAGGCCCACCATATGGCCCATGGTGAAATACATCAGGATCACCAGCAGAATCGCCGAGCCGATGATCCGAATTTTCATCTCCTTCAGGGCCTGATCCGCCGGGGCCTGGGCCGGGGCGGCCTGTTTCTCCCCTTCCGGGATGGCGCCGTAGCCGGCGTCCTGGACAGCCTTCACAATGGCGGGAATCACGGACCGGTCCCTGGCCTCCACCGCCATGGTCCCGGCCAGGAGGTTCACCTCCGCCTTCTCCACCCCCGGCACCTGGCCGGAGACCTTTTCCACCCGGGCCGAGCAGGCGGCGCAGCTCATGCCGGTGACTTGGAATCGCAGCTTCATGGGTTTTCTCCCTTCTGCGGCATTGACGCCGCGGCTGTTTTGTGATACTATTGTAGCATACGATTCTAAATTTGCAAGTACGCACTATTTTGTGCAATACTATCCTTTTTGATACCGAGGTGTTTGTAATGGAACTGACGGACAATTGCCCCGTGGAGGCCACGCTGGACCTGATCGGCGGGAAGTACAAGGCCCTGATCCTCTGGCACCTGTCGGACGGAACCCTGCGCTTTTCCCAGCTTCGCCGGCTGATCCACGGCGCCACGGCCAAGATGCTCACCCAGCAGCTCCGGGAGCTGGAGGCCAGCAGCCTGGTGCGCCGGGAGGTGTACCCGGTGATCCCGCCCAAGGTGGAATACTCCTTGACGGAGCTGGGCAGAAGCTTGATGCCCATTCTCGTGGCCATGCGGGACTGGGGCGCGGAATACCTAAAGGGCCAAAACCTGCAAACCTGCTGCTTTATGATGGAGGAAAACCCCCTTTCCAAGGCGCTATGATGCAATTATGATGCAATCGGGTGCTATTCTTTGGGAAAAAGAAAGGGGGGACGGCGCCATGGTCAAAATTCTGATCGTGGAGGATGAATTGCCGATCTCGGAACTGCTCCGAATCAGCCTACGAAAAGCGGGGTATGTGTGTACCTGCGTCTTTGACGGCATGGCGGCGGCGGACGCCGTGGAGCGGGACAGCTACGATCTAATCCTGCTGGACGTGATGCTGCCGGGGATCAGCGGCTTTGAGCTGATGGACTACATCAAGGAGCATGGCACGCCCGTGATCTTCATCACCGCCCGGAACAACGTCAACGACCGGGTGAAGGGGCTGAAAATGGGGGCGGAGGACTACATCATCAAGCCCTTTGAAATATTGGAGCTGCTGGCCCGGGTGGAGGGGGTCCTCCGCCGCCACGGGAAGCTGGCGACGGTGCTCCATGTGGGCGGGCTGGACATCAACACCGAGGCCATGCAGGTGACCCGGGGCGGCGTGCCCATCACCCTGACCCGGAAGGAGTATGAGATTTTGCTGCTCTTCGCTCAGAATCCCGGAATCGTACTGAATAAAAGTACCATCTACGAGCGGGTCTGGGGCGGCGAGTACCCGGACAGCACCCGCACCGTGGAGCTGCACATCCAGCGCCTGAAAAAGAAGGTGGGCTGGAACGACTGCCTCCGGGCGGTCATCAATATGGGTTACCGTCTGGAGGTGTAAGCATTGAGCGTTCGCCTGAAGCTGATCGTCACCGTCTCCCTGCTTCTTGCCCTGAGCTTTGGCGTCGGCGGAACGGCGCTGATCTCAAATTCCTTTCAACAGGCGCTGGCGGCGGAAAAATCCGCCGCCATGGAGTCCTATCGCAGTCTGCGGGACACCGTTTCCCTGCTGAACAACACCGGGTCCCATTCATATTATGTAAACTTAACCGATGTTTTGAAGGAGCTGGACCCCGGGCAGGATGCCGGCTGGATGGGTCTGCTCCTCCGCCAGGATCAGACTGTCCTCTATTCCAGCGGGGATATCTCCCTTCTGGGGACCGGCGCGGCCCCGGCGACAGGGCTTTGCGTCTGCACCACGGCGCGGAGAAGCGGCGGCTGGGCCTACCTGGCCTCCAGCAGTCTCCAGTCCGGGGGGCAGGTTCTGATCCTGGAGGCGGCCTTCGACCTCACTCCCGCCTTTTCCGCCCGGGACGCCCAGCTCCGGCTTTTCTGGATTCTCTACGCCGGGGCGGCGGCGCTGGGACTTCTGGCGGCGCTGCTGATTGGGGCGCTGCTGACCCGGGATCTGCGCAAGCTCACCACCGCCGTGCGGCGGATTTCAAGCGGGAACCTGGCCTGGCGCTCCGATATCCACAGCCAGGACGAATTTGGCCAGCTGTCCCGGGATTTTGACGCCATGGCGGGAAAACTCCAGGAAAATTTCGCCCGGATGGAGTCGGAAATGCAGCGGCAAGACGCCTTTATGGGAGCCTTTGCCCATGAGCTGAAAACCCCCATGACCTCCATCATCGGCTACGCTGATCTGCTCCGCCAGGATTCTCTGGAGGAGGAGGACCGGATGGGCGCCGCCAACTATATTTTTTCCGAGGGCCAGCGGCTGGAAAAGCTGTCCTTTAAGCTGCTGGAGCTGCTGCTATTGGAGCAGGACACCCCCGTGATGCGGGACGTGAGCCTGAACGCCTTTTTGGCCGACGTGGAGCAGACCCTGGCCCCCATGACCAAGGAGCGGGGCGTCCGGCTGATCTGCCGGGGGGAGCCCGGCCGGGCGGTATTTGACCCGGATCTGGTCAAATCCCTGCTCTACAACCTGATTGACAACGCCACCAAGGCCCTGGGCGAGGGGGGCACGGTGGCGGTAGAGGGCAAGCGAATCTCCGGCGGCTGCCAGTTTCAGGTGGTGGACAATGGCCGGGGCATGGAGGAAAAGGAGCTAAGCAAGATCACCGAGGCCTTTTACCGGGTGGACAAGGCCCGGTCTCGGAGCCAGGGCGGCGCGGGACTGGGCCTGGCCCTGTGCAAGAGGATCGTGGAGCTCCACAGCGGCAATCTGAGCTTCCAGAGCCAGGTGGGCAAGGGCACCT
>CANRHF010000061.1 GCA_947630345.1 uncultured Oscillospiraceae bacterium
AGGCTCACCGGCACCACCTTCGTCGGGTCGATCAGCGGGTGCCGCGCTTTTTTCAGCTCGATCCGGCCCTCCTGGTTAATCTCCGGCGGACAGGCTCGCATTTGGAAGGAAAGCCGGGCCTTGGCGAAGATCACGTCCAGCCGGATGAGCATTGCCAAACTCATGCAGATGTCCTCCCGGTGGGCCGCCGCCTCGTTGGACAGCTCCGCCAGGATTCGCTCGATCTCCTTCTTTTCCTTCAGCTCCAGCTCCCGCAGGGCGTTGTTGGCGTTGACGGCGGACACCGGCTCTACAAACAGCGTGGAGCCGGTGGCGGATACGTCGTGGATCAGCCCCGGCACGTCGGCCTTGCACTCGCTCTTCACCGGCACCACATACCGCCCCTGACGGATAGTGATGATGGGCTCCCGCAGAAACTTGGCGTAGGCGGGAGAGGAAATGACCTTTTGCAGGCTGTCCCGAATTTTGGACTCCTGCTGGCGCATATGCCGCCGAATGTCCGCCAGGGCCGGGCTGGCGGTGTCCGCGATCTCCTCCTCGGACAGGATTGCCCCGGTGATCCGATCCTCCAGATATTTGTTGGGAATTAAGGCCTGGAACAGGGGCGTCAGCACCGTGGTCTCCTCGGTGTCGTAGCTCTTGACCGACCGGGCGCAACGCAGCACCCCGGCGATGGAGAGCAGCTCCACCGGCTGAAGACAGCCGCCCCGCTCCGCCCGTTCCAGGGAGGCGGTGACGTCCTTCACCCCGTCAAAAGCGGGATTGCCCTTCACCTGGCAGATCCGGGCGGCGGCGTCGGTCTGCTCCAGCAGCAGCCGCACCTCCTCCGGGTCGGTCTGGGGCTGTAGCTGCCGGCAGGCGGCCTTCCCCTCCTGGCTTCCGGCGTCTTGGGCCAGCTGTTCCAAAACCTGGTCCAGCTCCAATTTCAGAAGCGAACGCTGATATAATTCAGACATGGTTTTCTCCGATACCTTCCATAAGTAGTGATTTGTAAAAATCCAGGGTGGAAAAGCCCCGTTCCAGCTGGGTAGCCAGATACGCCTCCGTCACCCGGGCCAGCCCCTTGCAGCGCTCCTCCGGCATGCGGAAGGAAAAGATCTTCTTCGCCGGGCAGGAACACAAATACCGCATGGCCGCCAGCTCCCCGGGGGTGACGGGCATCCGCAGCCCGCCGGATCGGTCATCCCGGCATCCGGCGCACTCCAAATGCCCGGCGGACAAGTCGAACCTGCCGGCGTCCGGCCTTCCGCAGACATGGCAGCCCGTCAGATCCGGCGTATACCCCGCCAGGCAGGCCCCCCGAAGCTCAAAAACCGCCTTCACCATGGTCTCCGGCAGGGAAAGAGCCGTCAGCGCGTGGAGGCAGTTCAGGGTCAGGCTCAGCAGCTCCGGGTTGGGCAGATCCTCCTGGGACATGACCTCCGCCGCCTGGGCAAAATAGGTCCCCAGCGCTAATCTTTCCAGATCCTTCCGCAGGCCCAGAAAGGGCTCCACCGGGACCGCCTCGTTGATGGTGTACATCCCCTTGTACTCAAACAGGGTAAACTCCCCCAGGGTCAGCAGCTGGCAAACGCCTGCCAGGGGACTGTTCCGGCGGCGCAGACCCCGGGCCTTCACCGTCAGCTTTCCGTGGCTGCCGGTGAGCAGGGTCAGCAGCGCGTCCCGGTCATTGTAATCCGTGATCCGCAGGACCAGTCCCCGGATGGTCAAATACATGGTCTTCCTCCCTGCGTTTGGCCTGATGGTACATCAGGTACGCCTCCGGCGCGCCGGTCTCCCAAAACAGTTGCCAAAGCTCCTGTGCGTTCATGTTCATCCCTCCGGGAATAGCTTTCGCCGCGCGGAGGAAATTAGTCCTGGAAAAAAATGCTTGCCTTCAATCCTTGTCGGTGTAGCCGAAGCCCCGCACCAGGCGGTCGCTTTCCCGCCAATTCTCCTTGACCTTCACCCAGGTGGTCAAATAGACCCGCTCGCCCATGAACTTTTCACAGTCCGCCCGGGCCAGGGTGGAAATTTTTTTCAGCATGGCCCCCTGCTTGCCGATAATGATTCCCTTGTGGCTGGCCTTTTCGCAGTAGATGGTCGCGTCGATATCGATAATGCCGTTGTCCCGCTGGGAAAACCGCTCGATTTCCACCGCCGTCCCGTGGGGGATCTCCTTATCCAGGCACCAGAGCAGCTTTTCACGGATGATCTCCGCCATCACCTGCCGCTCCGGCTGATCGGTGGTGGCGTCCTCGGGAAAGAGGAACGGGCTCTCCTGGGCGTATTTTCCGCACTGGACCAGCAGCTCCTCCAAACCGTCCCCGGTTTTGGCGGAGATGGGGATGATGGCGTCGAAATTCGCCGCCTGGGCATAGACCGCCATCACCTCCAGCAGCTTGTCCTTCTCCACGGTGTCGATCTTGTTGATTACCAGCACGGCGGGGCATCCGCTGGCCTTGATCTGGGCCAGAAGCCCCTCCTCCTGAGGCCCTACATGGGCCACCGGCTCCACCACCAGGAAGGCGGCGTCCACATCCGCGATGGACTCCCTGGCCACGGACACCATGTAGTTTCCCAGCTTCGTCCTTGGCCGGTGGAAGCCCGGCGTGTCCAGAAACACATACTGGGTATCTCCCCTGGTCAGCACCCCCCGGATCCGATTCCGGGTGGTCTGGGGCTTGTTGGACACAATGGCGATCTTCTCCCCCACCAGGGCGTTGAGCAGGGTGGACTTGCCCACGTTGGGCCGGCCGGAGAGGGTGATCAGCGCGATTTTAGTTGACATAACATTACCTCGTCACGATTCGGACTTTTTCTTTTTGGTCGTCTTTTTCTTCTTGTCCGGCTCCACAAGCTCCGTCAGATCCTGCTCGTAGGACAGCCCTGTCCCCGGCAGGCTCACGGTGGCCTTGGTCTTCCCGGTGGCGCTGCGGCCCACCCGGAAGCCCTTTACGCCTAAGCTGAAGCCCACCCCGGACTTGCTGAAATTGATCCGCAGGGGCCCCAGGTTGATGCTCTTCCGAAATTTCAGTCCCATAGCGATCTCCTTTTCTATGTACGTCCCATGCCCCGGAGGTTGGCGGCGATGGCCTCCTCCCGGGCCCGCATCCTGGCCTTTTCCGGCCCCTCGTCCAGATGGTCATACCCCAGCAGATGGAGCATGGAGTGGATGGTCAGATACCCCACCTCCCGGCGGAGGCTGTGGCCGTACTCCTTGGCCTGACTTGCCGCCCGGCTCAGGCACAGACACATATCCCCCAAGGGACACATCCCGGTGTCCGGGTCCAGATACTCTTCCCAATTCTCCGGCAGCGCCCCGGGGGTCAGGGCGAACATGGGAAAGCTCAGCACATCCGTGGGGGCGTCTATATTCCGCCCCGCCTTGTTCACCGCCCGGATGCCCTTCTCATCGGTCACCAGCACATTGATCTCACAGCTGACCGGCACTCCCTCGGCACTCAGGGCCGCGTCCACGCAGGAGCGGATAATCCCTTCCACCAGAGGCTTGCGCAGGGTGAACACATCGAACTGGATATTCACCTGATTCATGTCGTTTTCCTCCTGCCTTTGACCTGTTTTTTCTCTTTTTTGGGCTCCTGAGGCTTGTCCGCCCGCTCATAAGCGTTGATGATCTCCTGGACCAGGGCGTGGCGCACCACGTCGGCGGAGGTCAGGCGGCAGATGGCGATATCCCGGACCCCCTCCAGCACTCGAACGGCGTCCTACAGCCCGGACACCTTGTCCCCCGGCAGATCGATCTGGGTCACGTCCCCGGTGATGACGATCTTCGACCCGAAGCCCAGCCGGGTCAGAAACATTTTCATCTGCTCCCGGGTGGTGTTCTGGGCCTCGTCCAAGATGATGAAGCTGTCGTCCAGGGTCCGGCCCCGCATATAGGCCAGGGGGGCCACCTCGATGGAACCCCGCTCCTGATACTTCTGGAAGGTTTCCGCCCCCAGCATATCATACAGGGCGTCGTACAGCGGCCGGAGATAGGGATCCACCTTATTTTGCAAATCCCCTGGCAGGAAGCCCAGCCGCTCCCCCGCCTCCACCGCCGGTCGGGTGAGGATGATTCGGTTCACCGTCCGGTCCCGGAAGGCGGCCACCGCCGCCGCCACCGCCAGGTAGGTCTTGCCGGTGCCGGCGGGGCCCACGCCGATGGTGACGGTGTTTTTCCCAATGGCCTTCATATAATTTTGCTGGCCCACCGTCTTGGCCTTGATGGGCTTGCCCTTGGCGGTGATGCACACCACGTCCCGGGCCATCTGATTCACCTGGTCCTCGTTTCCCTCCTGGACCAGGGTGATCAGATAGCGCACCCGCTGCTCGTCGATGGTCTCCCCCTTGGAGGCCAGGGCCAGCAGCCCTTCCAGGGTCCGCACGGCTTTATCCACCGCCTCCTCCTCGCCGGAGACCTTCAGATCTCCGCCTCGGTTTCCAATGGTCACGCCCAAGGCGGACTCGATGCGGTGCAGGTTTTCGTCCAGGGAGCCGAACACGGCGATGATATCCTCCACCCGCTCGGCGTTGACGGTTCTTTCAGTGATTTTCCCCACTTTCGATCATCTCCTCGCTGCGTACCCTGCCGATCATCTCCTGGCAGGCGTATTCCCCCGTCAGGCAAAATACGCCTCCCTCTTGAAGCAGATCGTCCCGGCGGTCCAGGATGCTGCCCGCCACCATCTGCATGCGCAGATAGTTCCCGGCGAAGGCGTCCAGCAGCGCTCGGGCGTCCTCGGGCGCCACCGGCCTGGTCTGGGCTTCCCGGTAGTACAGGGTCTCCACCGCCAGCGCCACCGGAAGCTGAAAGCCCCCCGGCAGGGTCAGCGGATACTGTGCATACATTTTATCACAACTACCACTGAAAATTCCACTGTCATTATAGAAATTTATCTGTTTTTTTCCAAAAATCAAGCTATATTTTTTCTCCACCCGGACAATCTCCCCTTTTTGGAGGAAATTTTCAGGGGTAACGGCCTCCAGCCTTCGCTGGGTCTGGGCAAAAACCTCCGCCTCCGCCTGGGTCGCCCGGAGAAACAGGCCGGTGTCGATATAGCCGGAGACCAGTACCTCCCCAGCTTGCACCGCCTGGCCCACCTTGCACAGCTGGTTCCCCCGGAGTACTGTGCAGGAGGAAATGACCCCGTCCCGGGCCGCCACGATGCTGCTGACGCCCATGGAGGGCTTTTCCGTCTGCTCCGCCTGGGTCCGCTCTCGGACGGAGATCACCGCCACGCAGCCCGCCGTATTCACCCCGGCCCACTGTAACTCCGGGATGGCTTCCAGCAGCCGGTTCTTCACCCGCTCGCTGCGCACCTCCCGGCGGGACGCCCCGAAGCCGATGCCGCAGTCCCGGGCCTGCTCGATGATCAGCCGGGTGGGCACAGTCTCGTTCCCCTGGACCTGAATGAACAGCACCCGGGTGGGCAGGAACACCGCCAGCGCCAGCAATGCGGCCAGTCCCCCTACCAGCACGGGCCTCCTTTTCAGCCCCGCTAAGGCCCAGAACGCCCCCTGGCGGCGGAGGATCTCCAATTTCTCCCCCCGCCGCTCCAGAAGCTTTGCCACCCGGAAATAGTCCCGCCGGGCAACGGTCAGCTCGAAAGTCAGCGGGCCGGTCTGTTCCACCTGATACACCGGCGAACCCAAATTCGTCAGCGCCGAAAGGCTCCCTGCCAGATCGGCGCTGGTGATCCGCAGCCGCAGGCAGCCTGCCAGCGAACGAAAAATCCCCATTATCCCCGCCTCCTGATCAGCGTCACGCTGTCGATCCTTCCGGCAATGACCAGCTGCTCCTTGGTCATCCGGGCCAGCTCCATTCCTTCGCCGCGGACGCAGATCTGCCCATAGCGCACCTGCACCCGGATCTGGTCCGCGCCGTATTCCGTCACGCCCATGTGATTCTCGATCAAGACCCGTTGATCTCCCGCCAATTCCACCAGCGGCTGCCCCGGCAGGGATTCTCCGGGCAGATCGATGCCCTCGGTAAGCCGCCGTAAAAGCTGTCTTCCCGGCAATGGCCCCACCTCCCTGGCAGAAGCATATGCCCAAATTGGGATTTTTTTCCCGGCCGGACCATAGATTCTTCCGAGGTGATGATCCTTGAAGGAAAAAAGAAGCGTACTTGCCGCCGTCTTCGCCGCCTGTGCCATGGCCCTGCTGATCCTGGACGCGAAAACCGCCCTTTCCGGCGCCCGGGAGGGCCTGGCGCTGTGTCTGCAAGCGGCGATCCCCTCTCTGTTTCCCTTTTTCTTCCTGTCCGCCCTGCTCACGGGGACCCTGGCCGGGTCCGCCCTGCCGCCCCTCCGGCCCCTGGGGCGGCTCTGCGGGGTGCCGGAAGGGGCGGAGTCCCTGCTGGCGGTGGGATTTTTGGGCGGTTACCCCACCGGCGCCGCCTGCGTGGCGCAGGCGTATCAGTGCGGCCGCTTGAACCGGCGGGACGCCGAACGGATGCTGGGCTTTTGCAGTAACGCCGGGCCCGCCTTCCTCTTCGGTTTGACGGCTGGATGCTTTTCCACCCCCGCCGCTCCCTGGGTCCTCTGGGGGATCCACATCGCCGCCGCCCTGCTCACCGCAAGTCTTCTGCCCGGGAAGCGGCGGGGCCGGACGGCTCTGGCTCCCGGCGCGCCCGTCTCCCCCCGGCAGGCCCTGAACCGGGCGCTTTCCGCCATGGCCACGGTCTGCGGCTGGGTGATCTTATTCCGGGTCATTCTGGCGATCCTCCGCCGTTGGTGCCTCTGGCTGCTCCCGGCGCCGGCCCAGGTGGCCCTGGCGGGTGCGCTGGAACTGGTGGGGGGCTGCTGCGCCCTGACGGAGATCCCCAGCGAGGGCCTTCGGTTCCTGATCCTTTCCGGGCTGCTGGCCTTGGGCGGACTCTGCGTGGGAATGCAGACGGTCTCCGTCACCGGTTCTCTGGGCCTGGGGTGGTATCTCCCCGGCAAAGGGCTGCAAACGCTACTCAGCCTTCTGCTGGTCCAGATCGCCCTTCCCTTCCTCTACCCGGAGGAGGCGGCCCTTCCTCTGCCGGTGAGCCTCCTGATTCTGGCGGCGGTCTGCCTCGTTCCCCGATTTTTCGACAAACCTGAAAAAAGCAGTGGAAATTCCCAGGCATTGGGTGTATAATGGGGAAAAGACAAAGGAGGCCAAGCTATGCGCTATTGGAACAAACAGCCCCGCTCCTGCCTGTACTGCGCCCGTGGGACCCAGCTGGAGGATGGAACGGTTCTCTGCGTCAAGAAGGGCCTCCGCCAGGGGGACGATCCCTGTTGGCGCTTCCGCTACGACCCCCTGAAGCGGATCCCGCCCAAGCCCAAGGCTCTGGACCCCGATAGGTTTGGCGAGGAGGACTTTTCCCTTTAAAAGCTAGGCGTCCATTCCGGCGTTTCCGCGCAAGGAGATATCGCCCATTAGACGCAATCCCGCCCTCTGCTTTTTTGCAGAGGGCGGGCCGTTTTATTCTTCGATCATTTTGATAAATTCCGCTTCCGTCAAAATGGGGATCCCCAGCTCCCGGGCCTTCCGCTCCTTGGAGCCGGCGTTTTCCCCGGCCACCACGAAGCTGGTCTTTTTGGACACCGACCCGGCGGCCTTGCCCCCCAGCAGCTCGATTTTCTCCGTGGCCTCCTCCCGGGTCATGGCGCTCAGTGCCCCTGTGAGGACGATGGTCTTCCCCGCCAGCCGGGCGTCGGCCACCTTCCGCAGATTTTGGAAATTCACGCCCGCGGCCCGGAGCCGCTCCACCATGTGCCTGGACTGGGGCTGGGCGAACCACGCCACGATAGACCCGGCGGTGATCTCCCCCACGTCCGGGGCCTCCACCAGGGCCTCGAGATCCGCCGCCATCAGCGCGTCCAGGCTGCCGAAGGCCTGGGCCAGCACCTTGCCGGTCTTGGCCCCCACCTGGCGGATGCCCAGGGCGTAGATCAACCGCCCCAGATCTTGGGCCTTGCTGTCCTCGATGGCGGCGAGGAGCTTCTTTGCGGCCACCTCTCCGCTCTTCCACAGGCTTTTCAGGTCCTCCAGCGTCAGATAGTAGATATCCGCCGGGGAGCGGAGGCAGCCCTTTTCAATGAGCTTGTCCACAATGCTCTCCCCCAGGCCCTCGATGTCCATGGCGTCCCGGCTGACGAAGTGGGCGATATTTCGGGAGAGCTGGGCCGGGCACTCTACCCCGGTGCAGCGCAGGAACGCGCCGTCCTCGTCCTTTTGGGTGGCGGCCCCGCAGATGGGGCACCGGTCGGGCAGAACATAGGGCTCCGTCCCCTCCGGCCGCTTTTCCTTCACCACGTCCAAAATTTCCGGGATGATCTCCCCGGCCTTGCGAATGCGCACCGTGTCCCCCACCCGGATGTCCCGTTGGGAGATGAAATCCTGATTGTGAAGGGTGGCGCTGGTGACCCGGGTACCCGCCAGGATCACTGGGGACACGGTGGCCTTGGGGGTCAGCACGCCGGTGCGGCCCACCTGCACCAAAATCTCCTCCACCACCGTCTCCTTGATCTCGGGCGGATACTTGTAGGCCACCGCCCAGCGGGGGAATTTGGCGGTACTTCCCAGTTCCTCCCGGAGGGCCAGGTCATCCACCTTTACCACCGCCCCGTCGATGTCGCAAATCAATTGGTCCCTGTTCCCGTCAATAGCGCGGATCTGCTCCTCCACGTCCCTCCGGCTTATCAGCCGGACAAAGGGAAGCACCGGAAAACCCAGACCCTTCAGATATTCCAGGGATTCGGTGTGACTGGAAAACTCCATTCCCTCCGCCAGCTGCACATTGAACAGATAGATGTCCAGTCCTCTTTTGGCGGCGATCTTGGGATCCAGCTGCCGCAGGGAACCGGCGGCGGCGTTCCGGGGATTGGCAAACAAGGGTTTCCCCTCCGCTTCCTGTCGGGCGTTGAGGGCCGCGAACCGCTTCTTGGACAAAAACACCTCTCCCCGGAGGATCAGCCGGGCAGGGGCGCCGGAAATCTTCATGGGCAGGGAGCGGATGGTTTTCAGATTCTCCGTCACGTCCTCCCCTACGACGCCGTCGCCCCGGGTAGCCCCCCGGACGAAGGCTCCGTTTTCATATTCCAGTGCCACGGAAAGCCCGTCGATCTTGGGCTCCACGGAGAAAGCCATTCCCTCCCGGAGCTCCTCCATTCTTCCCAAAAAATCTCCCAGTTCTTCCATGGAAAATACGTCCTGAAGGCTCATCAGCGGCACGGCGTGGGTCACCTTCTCAAATTTGCTCAGGGCCTCGCCCCCCACCCGCTGGGTGGGGGAATCCGCCCGGGCCAGCTCGGGATGGGCCTGCTCCAGCTCCTCCAGCTCCCGCAGCAGCCGGTCATACTCAAAATCCGGCATGGTGGGGGCGTCCTCCACATAGTACAAGCGGTTGGCCTCCGTGAGCTGGACGTACAGCGCCTCCATTCTCTCTTTCGCTTCCATGGTCATCCTCCGGTCTGCAAAAATGTATTGGGCACCTGGCCCACGATCACGGTCTCCGCTACCACCACCTGGCTGGCAACAGTAAAGCTGTCGGTTTTTCCCAGCACCAGCACCGTCACATCCACGCTGACCTCCATGATCAGCTGCTGCAACGTCTGGTTGATTCCCGCCTCCGTAAACCGGCTGGAAAAGGAGGCGTCGGAGTTGCGGATGGACAGAATTTCCACAGGGATCCCCGGCCCCCGGCCGGAAAACACCTCCGGCAGCACCAGGCTTCCCAGGGGAATCCCCAGCTGATCCGCGTCCATGGCCAGAATGTCCTCGTTGATCCGGCCCAGGATCTCGGTTTTCAGCCGGTTTACCTCGCTCATATTGGTTTTCAGGGCGGTGATTCGGCCCTCCAGATCCTTTTCAAAGTAGACGATCCGGTCGTATTGGATATTTCCGCTCTCAATCTGCCGATTGATGGCGTCATTGATCAGATCCGAGGTAGAGTTGCGCACCTGGGTCTGAGCCAGAGACACAATGTCCCCCGTGTACTGCCTGCGGAACAGCACCAGCACGCCCACCACCAGCAGAAGAACCAGCGCCAGGATCCGAACGGCTTTTCGCTTCCATCGGTTCATAGCCATCCCCCCGGGAGAGCCTATGACCCCCGGGAAGGAATTATGACAGCCGTTTCATATGAGCCGAGGCCGCCTTGGCCATGAGCTTTTTGGTGCCCACGGTGTCAAAGGCGATCTCCAGCAGCGCGTCGCCGTTCATTTTCAGCACGGTGAGCACCATCCCCCGGCCAAAGGCGGTGTGCTCCACCATGTCCCCCTTGTTCAGTTCGAGATAAGGCGCCGCCTTGGCGGCAGGTCTGACTACCGAGGGGGCCGCGCCGGTTTTGGGCGGCGCCGCCCGAT
>CANRHF010000062.1 GCA_947630345.1 uncultured Oscillospiraceae bacterium
CGTGGGGGACGTGGGCAGCGTGGTCCTGCGGGACCGGAAGCACCTGGCTCAGGACGGCATGATCGTGGTGTGCGTCATTTTGTCCAGTCAGGATGGCTCCGTGATCTCCGGGCCGGATATCATCACCCGGGGCTTTGTCTATGTCAAGGAGTCCGAGGGGCTGATGGACGAGCTGAAGACCGTGGCGGAGGACGCCATCGACCGCTGCGGCCGCCGCCGGGCCCGGGATTGGACGGCCCTGAAATCCGCCATCAAGAGCGATCTCAGCGGCTACCTGTTCCGCACCACCAAGCGCAATCCCATGATTCTGCCGGTGATCATGGAGATTTGAGGCTTGCGTTCCATTGCTTGAATCCAATTATGAGGTCGTGCCGGAGCGGGAGCTCCGGCACGATTTTCCTATAAGAGGACACGTTCCAAGGCTGACCCAGACCTTGATTTTACAGAAAGACCGCGCCGCGGCTTTCCATGATCCTGCCCACCTGGACTCCGTCCACCTGGGCTGCCGGGCAGTCTCGAGCCAGGGCGGCGGCGATCCCCGCCGCCTCTCCCAGGGCCCGGCAGGTGGGCTGAATCCGAATGGCCGACTGGGCCACAAAGTCCGCGCCGACGCACCGCCCGGCAACCAGGAGATTGCGGAGCCCCTTTACCACCAGGCACCGGTAGGGCACCTCGAACCAGGGCTTTTCCGGATCCCGGTGGGGTGTGTAGCCCTCCAGTCCGCCGCCGTGGATGTCCACGGGATAGTTGGACTGGGCCACCCTGTCCGGGAATTTTGTATGGTCCAGCAGTTCCCGGGCAGTGAGCAGATATTCCGTATCCACCCGGCGGCTCTCCCGCACCCCCACCATGGGGGCGACCTGGAGTAGATACGCCTTTTCGCACCCCGGAAAATACTTCCGGCAGAAGGCGATCTGCCGGGCGATGGCCTCCCGGCCCCGAAGCAGAACCTCCGTGCGCTGGAAGGGGTCGGTGGCGTCGGGCAGGTCCAAAAATTCCGGATGATTCATGGCCAGGGCGTCGGGCCGCCCGGCCACGGGAAAGAGCTGGAAATAAACGCAATCCTCCTCCATGAGGTCTCCCGCCGCCACCGCCTGGCGAAATACCGGCGTCAATGCCCAATCTCCCTGGGCGGTCACGGCGGCATACAGACTCTGACCGCCATTTCCGCTCCGGGCGGTGTGAGGAAGGCCGGAGGCGGCGCCCCATTGGTCCAGAAACGCGCCGAATCGGGCCATATCCACCCCGCCCATCAGGTAGCGCAGGCTCATGGGCTGGTTGACGCCGTTCCTGCCCCGGAAAATCTGGGCCCCCGCCAGCTTGGAGAGCAGAGCGTCGCCGGTGCAGTCCACAAACACCCGGCCGGACACGGTTTCCAGGCCCCGGCAGGTGGCCACGGTGACGGAGACCACCCGCCCGTTTTCCACCTGGGCCTGGCACAGCGCCACGTTCAGGCAGACTCGCACCCTCGCCTCCCGGCACAATGCCGCCAGGGCCAGATCCATGGCGGCGGGGTCAAAGGCGGGCCCTTTTCCCAGACGGGGGGCCAGGTAGGAGTTTTCTACCCCGCCCGGCAGCCGGGAGGTCATCATGGGGCTGACCAGCCCAGCAACCGCCGAACCGCCCAAGCACCCCTGCTGTTCCAAAAGCAGCACCTCCGCGCCGCTCTCCCGGGCCGCCACGGCGGCAAAGACGCCGGAAACGCCGCCGCCGCAGATGACGATCTCCGCCCAGGCCAGTTCAGAATGTTCCGCCATGGCACGCCTCCCAATAGTTTCTCGTGTTGCCGTTGAGGAAATCCCACTCCTCCGGCAGGTTGCAAACCGCGCTTTCCGGGCACTGCAAGGGGGCAAAAGACGCAAATAAGAGCCGCTCCCGGGGGAATTCCAGGTTCTCAAAGGGGAACAGCCCGTGACACAGCCCCGCCGTGTCCGCCCAGAGGTTCTCTCCGGACAGCCCTTCCAGCTCGGAAAGGTAAAAATTCGACATAATTACCTGGGTCCCCTGGCATTTTTTGGCTAGCGCCGCCGCTTCCTTCGGGTCGACCGGCGCCTGTCGGAGCATATACTCCAGCCTCTGGTCCTCCATCCGGGCGGTGACGATCACCCCCAGCCCCAGCTCGCCCGCCTCCCGGCACAGCGCCTCCGCCGCCTCCAGGGGGTAGCCGTGGATGCCGGGGTAGAGCCGCACGGCCCGGGCCCCCGCCCGGGCGGCCTCCCCCAGCCGGAGGCGCCACCAGGGAAGCTCGGGGTTTAAGCATACCGCCGGAGAAAAGCCCGTGCCGGCCAGCGCCTCCAGCAGGGGACCGTCCCCCTCCCAGGAGTCGTTATAGAAGATGGCGTCCAGGCTGGCCATCAGCCCGCCCCCGACGCCCGCCGCGGCCAGATCGGCCCGGCAGTATTCCAGACTGCCCCGCCGGAGGCGGTGGTAGGGCCAGTGGCCGGTGAAGCAGCCAAAGTCAAAGAGCATTTCCGTCCCTCCCGTTAAACAGCGCCTGGGCGTTCTCCCACAGAATTTTGCGCCGCGCCTCCTGGGGAAGGGCCAAAACCTGCCCGTAGCTCATGGCAAAGGAGCCGGGCATATCCGTGCCGAAAACGACCCGTTCCGACCCCAGCAGCTCCAAAGCGTAGGGAAGATCGTCGAATCGGCAGTTGGAGCCGGAAAAATCCACCCACACATTGGGAAGATCCTGAACCATGGGCAGGCCGTGGTAGCAGTTGCCCCCCAGGTGGGCCATGAGGAACTTGGCCTTCGGGTGGCGCAGGGCCGCCCGGCGCAAATGGACGGCGGTGGACTCCCCGGGGAGCTGCCCAACGGTCTTGGCAAAGGTGTGGATCAGCACGGGAAGGCCCCAGGCGCCGCAGTAGTCATACAAAGGGTCGCAGCAGGGCTCGTCGCACAGGCAGCTGACCCAAATTTTCATCCCGGCAAAGCCCTGCTCCTCCGCCCCCCGGCGGAGGACCTCCAGGGCCCCGGGCTGCTCCGGGGCCACGGTGACGTAGCCGCCGAAAAGGGGGTCCGAAAGAAGCCGTGCCGCCTGACGGTTGCACTCCTCGATTTCGGCCGGGTCCGGCGTGTGACTGCCCAGGCAGGAAATGTAGATTTTTTGGATTCCGTACCGCTCCGCCGCCCGGCGAAGAAGGGCCGTATCCTGAGCGGCCCGGCCCAGCCAGATATGGGCGTGGGCGTCGAAAATGGGCTCATTCATGCCGCAGCAGCGCCTCCTCCAGCTTGGGAAACAGCTTCCAGCTGGTCCAGGCGACGAGGGTTGCCGGTCCCAGGAACACAAAGGGGATGGACATCCATCCGATCCAGGTCCAAAAGGCGGCGATTAGCGCCAGATGGAGGGCGGCCAAAAGCAGCCCCGTCAGGCCGGTGGCCATGGGCAGCAACAGGGCATTTTTCCAGATGGCGGCCAGGGGCAGAGCCACCAGGGCGATCTGGGAGTAGGAATAGATGCTGAACGTGATCAGCAGGTAGCACCCCAGCGCCAGACAGGGCATCATCCAGACGGGCCGTTCCCCATCCACCATCATGGCCAGGATCATGATGGCGTACAGCGGCAGCTGGATGGCCATGGTGGCGGCGCCCTGTTTCAGATTGGCCCGGTAGCTGGCGAAAAAGCCCCGCATATCAAAGGACGGGATCTGCCGGGAGAGCTGGTAGCCGATGTCGTACATGGCCGCCAGCGCAGGCCCGGCCGGGATCAGCGCCAGAAGCGCAAGAAGGATCAGACTGAAATTTCCCACCACCAGCCCAATGCGGAGCAGCAGCAGAAAAGGTACGAAAAAGAGGATCAGTTTAAAATTTTCCAGAAAAAGCCGGAACATATTTCCCCGGAGGGGGTGGAAGGGAAGATTTTCCGGCGGATCGTTGTTCAGGGAAAAGGAATTCACGGCGGCGGCCTCCTTTCAAAGGGTATCTCTATTATACAAGGAAATGGGGCACGGCGCAAGCGTGCCCCATTTCTTTTGGGGAAGGATCATTTCAGGCCGGAAGTGGTGGAGATGCCGTTGAGGAAGTACTTCTGCGCGAAGAAGAACAGCACGATCAAGGGCGCTGTGAACACGGTACTGGCGGCCATCAGCAGAGGCCATTCCGGGTTGTCTGCCTTGCGGAACTGCTGCAAGCCGATGGAGAGGGTGTATTTGCTGGAGCTTTGCAGATACAGCAGCGGCCCGTTCAGGTTGTTCCAGTTGGCGATGAACACCAGCACGGCGATGGTGGTCAGTACGGATTTACACATAGGGTAGACAATGGTATACAGAATACGGATATCATTGGCTCCGTCGATCCGGGCCGCCTCCATGACGGAGGTGGGCAGGGACTTCATGTACTGCCGGCACAGGTAGATATAGTACCCGCTGCCAAAGAAGGTGGGCAGGATCAGGGGTACGAAGGAGTCTGTCAGCCCCAGATTGGACCAGATGCTATACATGGGGATCTGGGTGACCTGCCAGGGGATCATCATGGTAAACAGGATGATGGGGAAGATAATGGCCCCGCCCTTCCAGGGAATTTTCGTCAGGGAGTAAGCCACCAGTGGGCAAGAGAACAGAATCCCGATTACAGGCAGCACGGAGGTGATCAATGTGTTGACGATGTACTTCTGCATATCCATCCGCTGGAATACGGTGACAAAGTTTTCCCACATGGGCACGTCCGGCAGCCACCGAACCGGCACGGAGAACACCAGGGCGTCGCTCATCAGCGCCGTTCGCACCATCCAAAACAGAGGCATGAAGAAAATGAAGGTGAAAAACAGCAGGGCCAGTATGCCGACAGCCCGAAAGATCCGCTGGGACAGGATGGAACCGTCAATTTTTTTTCATATTCTTCGCCTCCCGTTATTCCGCGTCGTAGCTGACGGCTTTTTCGGAGAAGTACATGACGACGGCGGTGGTGATGACCACAATGATCGCCAGCAGAACAGCCATGGCGGAGGCGTAGCCCATCCGGAATTGGAGGAACGCCTTCCGGTACAGATACAGGCAGTAGAACAGCATGGAGTTGGCGGGGCCGCCACCCGGTCCGGGTCCGCCGGCAGCAGGGGAGAGCGGTAGGCCGCCCCCTCAAACCGGAACAGCTCCAGATCCGCCCACAGTGCCGGGCCGCCCGCCCGGTCGTGGGAAAGCCGAAGCCGCCGGAAGGCCTCCGCCGCCTCCTGGACCCCGCCGTTCAGGATGCCCACCCCGTCCTGGTAGGCGACATAGTCGCAGTCCAGCCGGGCCAGTTGCCGGGAGTAGGCCTCGTCCGCCGCCGCCTTCCGCACCCCGTAGGGGGCGATGAGCAGCTTCTTGCCCGGGTCCAGGGACCGGGCCTTGGCCCGGTAGGCGTTTACATAGTCGATGAAAAATTCCGGAAAATACCCGTCGATGCCGATCTCGTCCGGCAGGTACCAGCCGTAAAAGCTGGAATGCCTACCGTAGAGAGCCAGCAGGTTCTCCATGGCCCGGAAGGCCCGTTCCCGCACCTGGGGGTCCACCATATTGTCCCGGGCGTGGGTCCAGTCCCCGTAAAAACCGCAGCTGACGAAGATTTTCAGCCCCAGCCGGTCGCACTGGTCGAACAGGACCTCCATGGGGCTTTTGCAGGCCATGTCCTCCGGGAAAGGGTAGGGTCCGCCGGGGAAGTAGCTCTCCCCCCGGTCGGCATAGTGCAGGCTGGCGCACATCAGCACCACATATTCCATGCCCAGGTCCCGAATTTCCGTGAGCTTTTCCCGCCACTGTTCCTGGGAAAAGCCCCGGCAGTCGGGATTATAGTAGGTCCCCTCCACTTGGCTGTGGTGGTAAAATTCAAACCAGGTGCCGCTGATCATAGCTGATCCTCCAGGCACCGGTAGAGGGTGTCCCGCAGCTCCGGGTGGAGATATTGAATGGTGATGAAGGAGTTGCACACCTGCTGGGCGTAGAACAGCCCGATCTCCTGTGCCGGGTCCGCCAGGAAATAGGCCCCTGCGGCCCCGTCCCAGCCAAATTCACCCACGGGGATCTTCCCCTGAGCCGCCACCCGGCACCGAACGCCCAGGCCGTAGCTGTAGCAGCCCCGGGTGTTGGGGCTCTCCGCCACAAATTCCGGCCGCACCGGGCCCAGCTGGTCTCGGCTCATCTCCCGGATGGCCTCCCGGGACACCAGCCGGTATCCAGCGGGGGTCACGCCGCCCAGGGCCAGGGTGGTGGCCAGGCGGATGTAGTCGTCCACGGTGCTGAGGAGCCCCGCCCCGCCGGAGGCGTACTTCTCCGACAGGCGGAAGTGATTTTCCTGGCCCATGGGCTTGTGATTTCCGTGGAGATCCAGGTGCATATACTGCGTGGATAGGCGGTCAAGCTGCTCCTGGGTGGGGAAGAAGGTGGTGTCCTTCATGCCCAGCGGGCCGGTGACAAACTGGGCAACATAGTCCTCCAGGGGCTGCCCGCTGGCCTGCTCGATCACCGCACCCAGCACGTCATGACACAGGCTGTACTTAAAATGGGTCCCCGGCTGGAAGCACAGGGGGTCCCGGGCCAGACTTTTCACCAGCTCCCGGGTGGTCTGGGCGCCTTCGGCAAGGGCGGCGGCCAGGCCCGGCCGGGAAAGATCATAGTCCAATCCCCCGGTCATATTCATCAGGCGCCGCACAGTGAGCTGGGTTTTCAGAGGCTCCACGCCGTCGAAGGGCACTTTTACCGGCACCTGCCCAAATTCCGGCAGGTATTTTTCCACCGGGTCCTCCAGGGACAGCTTCCCCTCGTCCACCAGACGCAGGGCGCTGACGCAGGTGGTCAGCTTGGTGGCGGAGTAGATCCAGTAGGTGTCCGTGGAAGACACGGGAATTTTGTCCGCCGGGTCGGAAAAACCGGCGCTGTGGCGGTAGACCGGCTCCCCGTGAAGGGTCACGGCGCAGTCGCAGGCGGGAACGCCGAAACGTTCCGCCACGTCGTCTAAAAAGGCAGTGAGGGGCGCGAAGCGATCCAGCATCGTCTTCCCTCCTTACCCGATGGCGTACATGGGCCCGGAGGCGGCGCCGTAGCCCTCCCAGAAGGCACGGCCGTCGTAGCAGGGGCCGTCCTCGGTCAGGTCCTTCAGCGCCACGGTCT
Organism: uncultured Oscillospiraceae bacterium; assembly: GCA_947630345.1. GTDB lineage: Bacteria > Bacillota > Clostridia > Oscillospirales > Oscillospiraceae > Faecousia. The sequence goes on from CANRHF010000062.1 coordinate 7,080, forward strand.
TTCCGCCCTGGGCCCGGGAGGCCGCCGCCGCCAGCATCACCCGGATGGACTCGGCCAGCTCCGCCACCGGGGCCAGAATATGGGGCTTGCCCTCCATGTAGTTACAGATCTGCTCCACTAGGGCGGCGTAGAGCCGGTTGGAGTCAATTTTAAAGTGGTAGGTGGTTTTGGTGGTCATGATGGTGAGGACGAAGGGCTGCCAGGCGCCGGTGAAGGTGTTGAAAATGGCGCTCTGGCCCCCGGCGTAGGAGACGAAGTAGCTCTCGGCGTACTTTTCCCCCGCCTGACCCCGGCCCATGTACCGCACCGTCTCCGCACCGGGGCCCAGAATACCGCCGACGCACTCGGTGATGTGGACGCCGTAGTTAAATTCGTCCACCCCGGCGGTGCCGAAGACCTGAACGGTCTGGCCCCGCTCCTCCTCCGGGATGGCCAGGAATTGCTGGACCTCGTAGGCGTACCGGGCGCTGGAGGCCCCCAGGATCAACTTCCCCTGAGCGGCCAGAGCCTCCACCTTTTTCAGGTCCTTCAGGTTGCCCACCAGGGGCTTGTCGATAAACACGGGCTTGCCCCGCTCCAGGAAGGGGGCGGCGCAGCGCAGATGGTCGTCCCAGTCGCAGCCGTGGAGAAAACCAATGTCGCACAGGTCCGCCAGCTCCTCCAGGGACCGGCAGCGCTTTTCCAGGCCGAAGCGCTTCATAAAGCCCTCCACCTCGCCGTCGTCCCGGAAGGAGTCGTTGTACACGCCCACATACCTGGCCCGTTGATCCTTCTCCATGACCTCCCCGAAGCCCATGGGGTGGGAGGTGTCGATATTCACAGCGCCGACGCGGATCATAGAAAACCCTCACTTTGTCGTTTATTTCCCCCGCAGGCCGGGGATCGCCACCTATATTTAAACATATCCATGAAAAATGGTCAATCTTTCCCCGCCGGATTGTTAAGAACGGACAAAAAATAGAAAATTTCGTGCAATCCAAATAGCTCTTGCGCCATCCCCCGAATCGTGGTACAATGGGCGGGAAAGGGGGCGGAGCCATGGATCTGCGGGCGCTGCGGCTGTTCTTATTTGACCTGGACGGGACGCTGTACTTGGGGGAGACGCTGTTTCCCTTTACCAAGGAGCTGCTGGCGACCCTCCGGAAAACCGGGCGGGACTACCTGTTTATGACCAACAACTCCTCCAAAAGCGTGGCGGACTATGTAAAAAAGCTCCGCCGGCTGGGGATCCCGGCGGAGGAGTCGGATTTTGTCACCTCCGCCCAGGCGACTTTGGAGTATCTCCGGGAAACCTGCCCGGGGAAGGTACTTTACGTCTGCGGCACCGCCTCGCTCCAAGCGGAGCTGGCGGCGGGGGGCTTCCAAGTGACGGCGGACTACCGCCAGGCCCAGGCGGTGGTCATGGGCTTTGACACGGAGCTGACCTTCCGGAAGCTGGAGGATGTGTGCCGGATCCTGACCCAGCGGGAGGTGCCCTACCTGGCCACCAACCCGGATCTGGTGTGCCCCACGGAATTTGGCTCCGTGCCGGACTGCGGCAGCGTCTGCGCCATGGTGTACAACGCCACCGGCCGGCGGCCCAAGGTCCTGGGCAAGCCGGAGACGGCCATGGTTCGCCTTGCCATGGCCCGGAAGGGCGCGTCCCCCGGGGAGACGGCGGTGGTGGGGGACCGGATGTACACGGACGTCCAGTGCGGCTTAAACGCCGGGGTCGCCTCCATTTTGGTTATGAGCGGGGAGACCACCCCGGAAATTCTGGCGGCCTACCCGGGAAAGCCCACTCTGGTCCTCCCGGACTGCGGCGCGATCCTTCGGGCCATTCAGGAATAGAAGAACCCCCCAAGTCCATGGGACTCGGGGGGCGTCTGTTATCAATCGGCTACATAGGGCAGCAGGGCGATCTGACGGGCACGCTTGATGGCGGTGGTCAGGTCCCGCTGATGGGCGGCGCAGGTGCCGGTGGTGCGGCGGGGAAGGATCTTGCCCCGTTCCGACAGAAAACGGCGAAGCCGTGCGGTATCCTTGTAATCGATGCTGGTCACCTTATCCACGCAAAACGCGCAAACCTTCTTGCGCTTGCGGGGGCGGACACGCTGTTCGTTAGCCACGGAATAACCTCCTTATCGAAACAAAAATGTGGAAAAGCGATTAGAAGGGCAGCTGGGAATCGTCGTCCTCCAGCATGGCAAAGTCCGAATTGCCGGAGGGGGCGGGGGCGGTGTAGCCGCCGTAGCTGCCTTGGGGATTGGCGGCGGGAGCGACGTAGGAATTGCCGCCGTAGCTGCCATAGCTCTGGCCGCCGCTCTCGGAATCCCGGCGGCTGTCTCCAAAGTAGACATTTTCCGCCACGATCTCAGCGCTGCGGCGCTTGTTGCCTTCCTTATCCGTCCAGTTCCGAATCTGGAGCCGGCCGGAAACCACGGCCATACGGCCCTTGGAAAAATACTTGGAAACAAATTCACCGGTCTGCCGCCAAGCGACGCAGTCGATGAAATCCGTCTCCCGCTCGCCCCCGTCCTTGGGGGCAAAGTCCCGGTCCACCGCCAGAGTAAAGCTGGCGACGGCGATGCCGCTGCCGGTGCGGCGCAGCTCCGGGTCACGGGTCAGGCGGCCCATAATGACAATGTGGTTCAGCATAGTATCTCCTTACGCCTCCACAGCGGTGGTCAGGCAGCGAATGACGCCTTCCGTGATCTTCATTACCCGTTCCAGCTCCGCGGGGAAAGCGGGCTTGGCCTCGTAAGTCATGAGGACGTAGTAGCCTTCCGTCAGGTCGTCGATGGGATAGGCCAGACGGCGCTTGCCCCATTCGTTCACTTCGGACAGGGTACCCTCCGCCTCCACCATCGCCTTGAACTTTTCCACAAGCGCGGCGATACCCTCCTCGCCCTGGGCAGGGTCGATGATGTAGAGGACCTCGTACTTGCCGGTGATCTTAGCCATGTTGAATTGCACCTCCTTTTGGACAGTTGGCCCCCGGAATGCCGGGAGCAAGGATTTTTCCGCATACGCAGACTTAAGTATTATAGGAAACTTTTTCCCGGTTGTCAAGGCTTTTTTCGGGAAAAACCGGGATTTTTTGCTAAACTGTGGATCCCGCCCGGGGAATTCCCCGGGCGGGACCGCCGCTCAATTCTCCCGCGCGAATTCCGCGCAGACCTTGACAATGTTCTC
>CANRHF010000063.1 GCA_947630345.1 uncultured Oscillospiraceae bacterium
GGGTCAGAGCCCGCCGGAAAACCTCCCGGCAGGGCTCCAAAAGCTCGTCATTGATCCGGGGATAGGCAACAAAGCGGAAAAACAGCTCCTCCTCCAATTCCCCGCACCAAGGGAAGGTCTCCCGAGCGATCAGGGCCTGCCCCAGCTCCTCCCGGAAGAAGGCCTCGCCGTATTCTGCCCTATCCGAGGGCGGCAGGGCGTCCAGAATCCTTCGGAGCAGGCGCTCCTCCCCGGCCGTCACGGCAGCTCCTCCCACAGTGCCGCCTTGGCCTGGCGCACCTTCTCGGCGGAGGTCCGGTAAAGCTCATACTCGCTGATCCCGGGCAGGCCCATGGGCACCCCAGGGCGGCGGTAGGACATGGGACTGTCCAGGGTCACTTTCCCGCTCATGTGGAAGGCCCCCGCCGCCGGCAGCCGCCGACGAATTTCGCGGATGGCCGCCGCGCTCACCCCGGCGCCGATGAGAATTTCCACATTTCCCCGGTGGGCCAGCAGCTCCTCCAATACGGGCAGGCCTCCCAAGCAGTCCGCCGCCTGGCCGGAGGTCAGGATCGTGTCCACGCCCAGGGCCTGGGCGGACTGCAGCGCTTCCAGCGGGTCCCGGCACAGGTCAAAGGCCCGGTGGAGGGTGCATTTTTTCCCCCGGCTGTGGGCTGAATCGACAAAATATGCCATTTTTTCCTGGTCCAAAGCCCCCTGGGGCGTGAGAAAACCCGTCACCAGGGCGTCCGCCCCGGCATCAAGCAGGGCCTGGGCGTCCCCACGCATCACCTCCATCTCCGCCGGGGTGTAGCAGAAGTCCCCGAACCGGGGTCGGACCATAGCGTGGACCGGAAGGCCGGTCTCCGCCTTCACCAGCCGGACCAGCGCCGGGCTGGGGGTGGTGCCCCCAATCACCAGATTGGCGCACAGCTCCAGTCGGTCGCCGCCGCCCAGGGCCGCTTCCCGGGCGGATTCCAAAGAGTCTACACAGATCTCCAGTACCTTTTCCATTCCTTACCTCCTCAGCGTGATTTCCAGCACCGTGTCCACCGGGTCCGGCAGCACCGGGTCGGGCCCCAGATCTGCGAACACCAGATCGGGATAGTTGCTCCGGACCCAGCTCCTGGCGATGGGCACCTCGGCATAGGAGGAGAGCAGCCGCATCCCCGCCACGTCCTCCTCCCGGGTGCCCAGGATCGGCAGGGGTCCAATGGAATTTTCATAGATATGGCAGTAGAGCCGGTTCCCCTTCCGGGTGAAGCGGCCAAATTCCGGCTTGGGAAGCTCCGCCTTGCCGCAGCCGTAGACGCTCTCCCCGTTGACCGCCATCCAGGCTCCCAGTTTTTCCAGAACCTCCAGGGACTGCCTAGGGATTTGGCCCCGGCCGTCGGGCCCCACGTTCAAAAGGAGGTTCCCGCCCTTGGAGACGCACTCCACCAGCTTCCTTACCACCATGTCCGCCGGCTTAAAATAGCCGTCGTCCCGGGTATAGCCCCAGTTGTTGTTCATGGTGACGCAGGCCTCCCAGACCATGTCCCGGCCCTGCCGGTCCCGGATGCCCTCCGGCGGGATCAGCTGCTCCGGGCAGGCAAAGTCCCCATGACAGGGTCCGGGGCTGCCCGTCCAGAGGGAGCCGAAGCCACCCTCCCCGCTGACCTCCAGGCGGTTGTCAATGAGAATGTCCGGCTGGAGGGCGCGGACCATGCTGACCAGCTCACCGCCCCGCCAGGTCTCCGCCCGCATGGGCGCATCCGGATTGTCGTAGGAAAAGTCAAACCACATCAGATCGATCTTGCCATAGTTGGTGCAAAGCTCCCGGACTTGACCGTGGAGATAGTCCAGATACCGGGAAAAATCCCGGTTTTCGTTTGAATACCGGGGATCGTCCCGCATGGGATGATACCGGTCCCCAAAGTGGGGATAGTCCTGGTGGCGCCAGTCCAGCAGGGAGTAGTATAGCCCCACCTTGAGCCCCGCCTCCCGGGCGGCGGTCACATACTCCGCCACAAAATCCCGATGGCAGGGGGCGTGGACGGAGGTGTAGTCCGTCAGCTTGCTGTCAAACAGGCAAAAGCCGTCGTGGTGCTTGGCGGTGAAGACCATGTAGCGCATTCCCGCCGCCTTCGCCGCCTGGGCCCACTGCCTGGGATCGCAGTCCGGGGCGGTGAAGGCGTCAAAATACCGCTGATAATCCTCCAGCGGCATCCGCTCATTGCTCCGCACCCACTCCCCCCGGGCGGGCAGGGCATAGAGCCCCCAGTGGATGAACATGCCGAGCCGCGCCTGGCGGAACCAAGCCACCCGCTTTTCATAGGCTTCCCGATCAAACCGGTACATTTCGCCGCCTCCTTTGCCCCCATTATACATGGTTTTCCCCCTGTTGGCAAATCCTTTATCTTGCATTTTACAGTGAAAAATGATAAAATGAAAAAAAAGAGACAAAGAGGCGAAAGGCAATGTTTACCGGCTTCACCCCCGAGGCCATTGATTTTCTCTGGGGCGTCCGCATGAATAACAACCGGGAGTGGTTCCAGCCCCACAAGGAGCAGTACGTCCATGCCCTGTACGAGCCCATGAAGGAGCTGGCCAAGGACCTGTTCCCCCTTTTTGAGGACCGGCCCGGCAACCAGATCAAGGTCAGCCGCATCTACCGGGACGCCCGGCTCCACCATCCCGACCCCTACAAGGAGAGTCTCTGGCTCTGCGTCCGGAAGGAGGTGGACTGGTGGGGGGAGCATCCCTGCCTCTACTTTGAAATGCGGCCGGAGGGCGCCTCCTACGGCTTCTTCCTCTGGCAGCCCAAGGTTATGGCCATGGAGGACTTCCGCCGGGACATTGCCGCCCGGCCCGACGCGTTCCTGGACCTGATCGCCCAGGTGGAGGCCGCCACCGGCGTGCCGGTCACGGCGGACCTGTACAAGCGGCCCAAGGCGCCGGAGGATCCCAGGCTGGCCCCCTACTTCGCCTGGCGGCGGTACATCGACTGCACCCGCTCCCTGGAACCTGGGGCGGAGCTGTTCGATCCCCAGCTGGGGCAGCGAGTGCGGGACTTTTTTGAAAAAGCCCTGCCGCTGTACGAATATTTTTACCGCTTCACCCTGGGGCAGTAAAGGCCCCAGCCGGGAAGGCAAGGCGCTTTCCCGGCTGGGACATTTTATGTCAAAAATCAGCGGCGGCGGGCAAGGGGCGCGGACTGATCCTGAATGAGCAGCAGGTCCGAAATAATGGAGTTGGACACCAAAAAGCCCTCCGGCGTCAATCGCCAGCGCCCCTCCGAGGTCTTGGCGGCCAGCGCGTGATCCCGACAGCGGAACAGCGCCTCCTCCAGGGGATCAAAGGGCAGCAGGTACTGCTTTTCGTACTCCTCCCGTTCGATGCCCACGGTGGTGCGCAGCCGGGTGATCAGGTACTCCCCCGCCCGCTCCCGGATGGGGATCTCCTGCACCTCCTCCAGCACCGGGCCGTGGCGCTTGATCCCGTCGATATAGGCGTGGAGGTCCCGCACCACCTTGAACCGCTTCCCGGCAAAATCCGAACTGGCGTCGGGGCCGAAGCCCAGATACTCTCCGCCCATCCAATACTTGAGATTGTGCTTGGAGACCATGCCCTTCCGGGCAAAATTGGAGATCTCATACTGCCGGTAGCCGTGTTCCTTGAGGATATTCACGGCGGACAGGTACATATCCGCCTGTACATCGTCGTTGGGAATGTTGCAGAGGTCCTTGTAGTCGTACAGCGGGGTCCCCGGCTCCACCTTCAGGGCGTAGCAGCTCATATGCTCCGGCGCCAGGTTCAGCACATGGGTCAAGGTCTCCTGCCAGGCCGCCAGGGTCTGCCCCGGCAGACCGTACATCAGATCCAGAGACAAATTCCGATACCCGGCCCGCCGGATCCGCTGGACGGCGGTGAGGACCTGGGCATAGTTGTGGGGCCGGCCCAGGCGCCGCAGCAGCTCGTCGTTGTCGTTCTGGACCCCCAGGCTTACCCGGTTGAACCCCTCTCCCCGCAGGCGGCGGAGGAGCTTGTCGGAAATGGAGTCCGGGTTGGCCTCAAAGGTGATCTCCGCGTCCGAGGCCACGTCGAAGGCCCGGCGGGCGGCGGTGAGAATGGTCGCCATTCCGTCCGCGCCGAAATAGCTGGGGGTCCCCCCGCCAAAATACACCGTATCCACCCGATAGCCCGGGGCCAGGGGCCCGGTCTCCCGGATGTGGGCGCAGATGGCGTCCACAAACCGGTCGATCAGCCGGTCGTCCTTGGTGGTCAGGGAGTAAAAATCGCAGTACTGGCACTTGCTCCGGCAAAAGGGTACATGAATATAGATGCCCAGCGGCGTTTTGTCTTTTCTTCCCAAAATGGGCATAGGCTCCTCCTTAGTCGTCGTCCAGCTTCAATACCGCCATAAAGGCCTCGGAGGGAACGGAGACCGTCCCGAAGGTGCGCATCCGCTTCTTGCCCTCCTTCTGCTTTTCCAGCAGCTTCTTCTTCCGGGTGATATCGCCGCCGTAGCACTTGGCCAAAACATCCTTGCGCAGCGCCTTGATGGTCTCCCGGGCGATGATCTTGCCACCGATGGCCGCCTGGACGGGGATCTCAAACTGGGCCCTAGGAATGTTCTCCTTCAGCTTTTCGCAGATCTTCCGGGCCCTGGGATAGGCGTTGTCGGCGAAAAGAATGAAGCTCAGCGCGTCCACAACGTCCCCGTTCAGGAGAATGTCCAGCTTCACCAGCCGGCTGGGCCGGTAGCCGATCAGCTCATAGTCCAAGGAACCGTAGCCCCGAGTACGGGACTTGAGGGCGTCGAAAAAGTCGTAGATGATCTCGTTGAGGGGCATTTCATAGTGCAGCTCTACCCGGCGCTCGTCCAGATAGACCATGTTCTTAAACTCGCCCCGGCGGTTGGTGCAGAGGTCCATAATCGCGCCCACATACTCCTGGGGGGCGATGAGGCTGGCCTTCACAAAGGGTTCCTCCGCCAGCTGGATCTCCATGGGATCGGGATAGTTCAGGGGATTGTCCACCATGACTGTCTCGCCGTTCAGCTTGGTCACCCGGTAGACCACGTTGGGAGCCGTGGTGATCAGGTCCAGATTGTACTCCCGCTCCAGCCGCTCCTGAATGATCTCCATGTGCAGCAGCCCCAGAAAACCGCACCGGAAGCCAAAGCCCAGAGCCAGGGAGCTCTCCGGCTCGTAGCACATGGCCGCGTCGTTGAGCTTCAGCTTTTCCAGCGCGTCCCGCAGGTCCTGGTACTTGGCGCCGTCGGCGGGGTAGACACCGGAGTAGACCATGGGCTGCACCGCCCGGTACCCCGGCAGGGGCTCCGCCGCCGGACGCTCCGCACCGGTGACGGTATCGCCCACCCGGGTGTCGGACACGGTTTTGATGGAGGCGGTGAGATAGCCCACCTCTCCGGCGCCCAGGCTGTCCCGGGGCGTCAGGCCCAGGGGATTCATGGTCCCCACCTCCACCGCCTTGTAGGTGGCGCCGGTGGACATCATGCGGATCTCCATGCCGGGGCGAACGGTGCCCTCCATGACCCGGACGTAGACGATGACCCCCCGGTAGGAGTCGTACTGGCTGTCGAAAATCAAGGCCCGCAGGGGCGCGTTCCGGTCCCCCTTGGGGGGCGGCACGGCCTTGACGATCCGCTCCAGCACGGCGCGGATATTGACGCCGTTTTTGGCGGAGATCTCCGGGGCGTCCTCTGCGGGGATGGCCAGAATATCCTCGATCTCCGCCTTGACCTCCTGGGGCCGGGCGGATGGCAGGTCAATTTTGTTGATCACGGGCACGATCTCCAGGCCCGCGTCGGAGGCAAGGTATGTGTTGGCTAGGGTCTGGGCCTCCACCCCCTGGCTGGCGTCCACCACCAGCACCGCCCCCTCGCAGGCGGCCAGGGAGCGGGAGACCTCATAGTGAAAGTCCACATGGCCCGGGGTGTCGATCAGGTTCAGGTCGTAGACTTCCCCATCGTCGGCCTGGTAGGTCAGCTGCACCGCCCGGGCCTTGATGGTGATGCCCCGTTCCCGCTCTAAGTCCATGGAGTCCAGGATTTGATCCGCCATATCCCGGCTGTCCACGGCCCCGCAGGCCTCCAGCAGCCGGTCGGCCAGGGTGGATTTCCCGTGGTCAATGTGGGCGATAATGGAAAAATTCCGAATTTTGGAAAGATCGGTCATAAACATCCCTCGCTGGTATGCTTTTATCTTCTGGGCATATTATACCGAATTTTGCCGGAAAAGTAAACCGTATGTTTTGCCTTTTCTCCGGGCAAACTGTGAAACAGGGCGACAAAAAACGCCCAAAGCCGCAAAAATGAGAAAATTCTCCGGAAGGCCCCTTGCCGAATTGGGGAAAAAGGGATATAGTCATATCGAAATTCATCTGCGTATTCTCTTGAGAGGAAAAATGGTATGAGCACACAAAAAAAATCCGGCAAACCCATGGATGACAATTTCATCGCCCTTCAGAATCTCATTGCCCAGGGCCGGCGGGACGGCATGATCCGTGCCTCGGAGCTGAACGCCCAGCTGGAAAAAATGGACTTGAGCCCTGAAAAGCTGGAGGAGATCTACGACCGGTTCGAGGCCATGAACATCCAGATCATCAGCGCCGACCTGGACTTAGAGCTTGGCTCCGACATGGACATGGGGATGGAGGACGCCCTGATCGATGATCTGGATATGACCACCGGCGACGAAGAGGAGCTGGTGGACCCGGTGGATCTGGCGGCGGAGTATAATCTGGACGACCCCGTGCGGATGTACCTGAAGGAGATCGGGCAGATCCCCCTGCTCTCGGCGGAGGAAGAGGTGGATCTGGCCAAACGGGTCACCGAAGGGGACCAGGAGGCCAAAAACAAGCTCACCGAGGCCAACCTCCGGCTGGTGGTCTCCATCGCCAAAAAATACTCCGGGCGGGGCCTGCACATCCTGGATCTGATCCAGGAGGGCAACACCGGCCTCATCCGGGCGGTGGACAAATTCGACTGGACAAAGGGAAACAAATTCTCTACATATGCCACCTGGTGGATCCGGCAGGCCATCACCCGGGCCATTGCCGACCAGGCCCGGACCATCCGGGTGCCGGTGCATATGGTAGAGGTCATCAACAAGGCCACCCGGTGCAACCGGAAGCTGGTGCAGGAGCTGGGCCGGGAGCCCACCATGGAGGAGATCGCCGACGAGCTGGGGCTGCCGGTGGAAAAGATCATCGAGGCCAACCGGACGGCGGCGGACACCCTGAGCCTGGACACCCCCGTGGGCGACGAGGAGGACACCTCCATCGGCTCCTTCGTGGAGGACGACCGCACTCCCGGCCCCGCCGACGCCACCTCCAACGCCCTGCTGGCGGAGGCCCTGAAGGAAATTCTGGACACTCTGACCGAGCGGGAAGCGGACGTGCTGCGGATGCGCTTCGGCATGTACGACGGGCGCACCCACACCTTAGAGGAGGTGGGGCAGATCTTCGGGGTCACCCGGGAACGGATTCGCCAGATCGAGAACAAGGCCATCCGAAAGCTCCGCCACCCCAGCCGTGCCAAAAAGATCAAGGATTTTTACTGCTGATACGGTTTGCCGGCCGCTACCCAAGCGGCCGGCCCGTTTTTACTCAAAGACATCGATAAAATCGCCGCCGGCCTCCGGAATACCCGGGGGCCGGCATTTTTTACTCCCTGAGCTTGGCGCCGGAGAGGGCCTCGTAGTACTGCGCGATGGCGCTGTGATCCAGCTGGCCCTTGCCCTGGGCATGGAGCCACTGCATCACCTCCATCACCGAGGCGGTCATGGGCACCGGGGCCCCCACGGCATGGGCGCAGTCCAGGACGTTATTCAGGTCCTTGATATGCAGATCGATCTTAAAGCCGGGCCGGTCGTCGCCGGAGAGCATCATGGGCGCTTTGGCGTTAAGCACCGTGGAACCGGCCAGCCCGCCCTGAATGGCCCGGAACACCAGCTCCGGCTCCACCCCGGCCATTTTCGCCAGGGTCAGGGCCTCCGCCACCGCCCGGATGTTGCAGGCCACGATGATCTGGTTGGCCAGCTTGGCGGTATTGCCGGCCCCCACCTCCCCGCAGCGGACGGCGGAGGCGCCCATGGTCAAGAGCAGGGGCTTCATCCGGTCGAAAACCTCCTGTTTACCGCCCACCATGAAGCTCACCGTGCCGTCGATGGCCTTGGGCTCCCCGCCGGACACCGGCGCGTCCAGCATTTCAATGCCCCTTTCCGCCAATGTAGCGGCGATCTCCCGGGAGGCCACCGGATTGATGGAACTCATGTCGATATACACCGAGCCGGGCTTCATATGTTCCGCCACGCCGCCGGGGGCGAGCATCACCTCCCGGACCTGGGGGGAGTTGGGGAGCATGGTCAACACCACGTCGCACACTTCCCCGATCTCCGCCTGGGTGGCGGGGACGCATCCAAAATTCGCCAGCTCCTCCATGGGCCCACGGCTCCGGTTGTTTACCCACAGATTGTAGCCCGCCTTTTTCAGATTCTTCGCCATGGGTTTGCCCATGATCCCGAGGCCGATAAAACCGATTTTCATTCCTTGCCGTCCTTTCTGTGTTCATCTTCCGTCAAAATTTTGAAGACCTGCCCAAGATCCATTTGGGGCAGGATATAATCCGCCGGGGGCATGGGCTCCGCCGGGGACAGATTGGAGCGGATGTACAGCGTGGCCAGGTCCACAGCCTGAGCCCCCCGGATGTCGCAGTCCCCGTCGTTGCCCACCATGACGGCCCGGGACGGGTCGATCCCCCGCTCTTGGAGCAGCCGGCGGAAAAACCGGGGGTCCGGCTTCTTCACCCCGCAGTCGGAGGAAATGGAAATGCTGTCAAACAAGGGGAGCAGCCCCAGCTTCTCCAGCTCATAGAGGGTGAACATCCTTTGAGCGTTGGACAGCAGATGGACCCGCTGTCCCCGAGCCCGGAGGCCCAAAAGCAGCTCCTTTGCCCCGGGGTAGAGCCGGATATAGTCCAGGGACGCCTTGCGAAAGGCCCTGCCGGTCTGCTGGATCAAGGAAGGGTCCGCGTCCACCCCCTTTTCCCGGAACAGCCGGACAAAAACCGTCTCCAGCCGGATCTCCGGACAGCCACCCGGAATGTCTCTGGCGGCCATTTCCGCCTCCGCCTCCCGGACGGCCTGAAAATAGGCCGCCATCAGCGCATCCGGCGTATAATCCGCTCCTTGGCCGGCGTACCATTCTGCCATTTCCCGCCAAAATTCGGGGCGCGTCTCGTCAGTGTGGATGTCCACCAGGGTGCCGTACAGGTCAAAAATACAGTCCAGATACCTCACGACTCCCGCCTCCGGTAGAAAATCTGGGCCTCATAGGGCCGCAGCGTTTCCCGGATATCCGGGTAGTTGGACAGCAGCAACTCCGCCTCCCCGAACTCTTCCGGCCGGGTGAAGGCCGTCTCCTCCCGGGAAAAATTGCACACCACCAGCAGCGCCTCCGTCTCCGTCTCCCGGGTGTAGACGAAGAGCCGTTCCTCGTCGGGCGCCAGCAGGGTAAAGTCCCCCTCCCGGAACACCTCATACCGCTTCCGCAGGGCGATCAGCGCCTGATAGTAATAAAACACCGAGTCCGGGTCCGCCAGCGCCGTTTGGGCGTTGATCTGCCGATAATTGGGATTCAGGACAAACCAGGGCTTTCCCGTGGTGAAGCCGGCGTTTTCTCCACCCGTCCACTGCATGGGGGTCCGGGCGTTGTCCCGGCTCCGGGCATAGATGGAGGACAGTACCTCCGCCTCCGACACCCCCCGGGCGATCTGCTCCTGGTAGCGGTTCCGTGTCTCCAGGTCCTCATATTCGGCAATGGGCAGGCGGATGTTGGTCATTCCCAACTCCTCTCCCTGGAAAATATAGGGGGTGCCCTGGAGGCCGTGGAGGGCGGTGGCCAGCATTTTCGCCGAGGTGACCCGGTATGCCCCCTCGTCTCCCCACCGGGAGACGATCCGGGGCAGATCGTGGTTGTCCCAGAACAGGCTGTTCCAGCCCGCGCCGTGGAGGCCCCGCTGCCAGCGCTCCATACACCGCTTCAGGGTGGGCAGGGACAGGGGGACCACGTCCCACTTGTCCCCATGGGCGCAGTCAGCGAAGGTATGCTCAAATTGGAAGATCATGGACAGCTCCCGCCCCTCCGGGGCGCTGTAGCGCTTGGCCTCCTCCACGTCGGCGCTCCACGCCTCCCCCACGGTGACCAGCCCCTCCTCCCGGAAGGCCTCCCGGGACAGCTCCCGGATGTACTCGTGGAGA
>CANRHF010000064.1 GCA_947630345.1 uncultured Oscillospiraceae bacterium
GGATTCTCTGGCGGTGCCGGTGATGTCCCTGGGGGGACAGGGCGTGGTGTCCGTGGTGTCCAACGTCTGCCCCGCCGAGACCAGCGCCATGGCCCAGGCGGCGCTTGCGGGGGATTTCGACACCGCCGCCGCCATCCAGCTCCGGCTCTTGGGACTCATTGACCTGCTCTTTGCCCAGGTCAATCCGGTGCCTGTCAAGGCTGCTATGGCCCTGATCGGCTATGACTGCGGCGGCTGCCGCCTGCCGCTGACCCAGCTGGACCCGGAGAACCGGGAAAAGCTGGCGGCCATGCTCCGGGACATGAATGTGGTCAACTAGCTTTCGCGCAATTCGCGCCCCGTCAAATGACGGGGCGCGAATTTTATCTTCTGCGGAAGCACAGGGCTACCGCCAGGCCGATCCCCAGGACCAGCGCCGACACGCCCACCAGCAGGGCCTCGGTCCGGATTGTTTCCATGGAAACGGGAGCCTCCCCCTCGGTCTGGAGCTGTCCCATGCCCGGAAGCTGTCCGTCCCCCTCCGGCAGCTGTCCTTGAAAATCCCCCCGACCGCCGCCAAAGGCGGGCCACCGGCCTTCCACGCCGCCGTTCGGGTTCTGAGCGCCCGAATCCTCCCCCTCTAGGCTGGGGCCGCGCTGGGGCCTCTGTCCTCCGCCGTCCTGGGGAACCGTCCCTTCCGGCAGGCCGGGGGCCTCATCCAGGCCGCCGGAAGGGGGCTCCATTCCCGCGGGAGCCTCTCCGCCGGAGGGGGCCTCGCCCTCCGGCTGCTGTACGCCCCCGCCGAATCCGCCAAATCTGCCGCCCATCTGGCCGAAGGCGGAGACCGCGTCGCTGCTGTTGTCCACGGTGTAAGTTTGCTGGCTCTCCCCCACAGTCAGGGTGCAGCTGTCCCCCACCCGCAGTCCCGGAGCGCTGACGATCAGGCAGGTAAATTCATTGGGCACTTCTTCCGTCAGCAGCGTTTGACCGCCGGCCTCCAGCGTCACCTGGCAGCCCGCCTGGCCGGTTACACTCTCCATCAAAAAGCCCTGGGAGGAGTCGGCGGAAATCGCCTCCGCCATGGTATTGCTCCCGCAGGCCAGGATGGTCCCGCCGTCGATCCGGCAGACCCCGCCGTACTCGCTGCCATAGTCAATGGCAAGGTTGCCCCCTTGGCCATTGAGACTGATAAAGACGCTGCCGCCCTCCAGATAGATGCTGCCGTTGGAATCCAAGCCGTCGGCGTCTCGGCCCGTGGCATTGCGAATACGGATCTCCCCGCCGCTGACGCGGATGTATCCAGCCTCCCCCGTGCCGGTGGCGTTGACGCCGTCATCAGTGGGCGCCAGATCCAAGGTCCCCCCGGCGATGGTGACGCAGACGGCCTCGACCCCCTCGTAGCACTCGGAAACGGCCAGGCTGCCGGATTCCATATAGAAAAAGCCGGTTCCCTCGTCATTTTGAGCGGTCACGCCGTCGTCCCCGGCACGGATGGCGATATCCGCCTCCCGGACCCGGACGCTGTCGTTGGCGTGGATGCCGTCCTGGGCCGCCTGGATATCCAGGCGCCCGCCGGTGATCACCAGATCATCGTTGCACACAATGCCGTGGCAGTAGGTTCCCTCCACGGTGAGCTGCCCGGAACCCTGAATGGTCAGATCGTCCCGAGAATAGACCGTTCCGTCGATCCCAGCGGAAACCGCCTCCTGGGAATAGCTCTCCCCGGAGGACAGCCGATTCACCGTTCCGTCGCCCAGGGTGAGAAACACCTTCCCTGCCTGCTCGACGTCCAGGGCCGCCCCGTCCTGACAGGAAAGATCGACTCCATCCATGTAAAGCCAGATCTTGTCGTCCCCTTCCGCCTGGACGATCACGCTGCCGTCGTCAAGGGCGCCGGAGAGGACATATTTTCCGGGGCTGACGATATACACATCTCCCTGGTAGAAATAGGCGCCGTTGCCCTGGACTTGTGCGCTCTCTGCGCTGAGAATGATCCGGGTGGCGGCGGAACGGTCGTAATCCGCCGTCAGGTCGTTGGCGGTGAACATTTCATCCTCCCCCTCCGGGGCAACGGCGGTCAGGCCCAGGGCCTTCCCGTTCATAAACAGCAGCGTCACCGCCAGGGTCAGCACCACGATCCCCCAGCAGATCCCGTCAATATATTTGTGACTGGCCACCGCTTGCCTCCTTATCCCATGTAATCCCCATGGTAGCTCACCAGCACGGCGCTGCGGACCCCCTTCATCTGGGACAGGATGTTGACAAAGTCGGTATTGCCGTCCTTCAAACTGACCTCCAGGTTCAGCTCTACGGAGCCGGCCTGGGCGGTCTTGCTCTTGACGGCGCAGCGGCGGGTCATTTTGTCCAGATAGGCCCGGGCGGCGGTCTCGCTGTCGTAGCCATCGCAGCGGAGTACCAGGATATAGGGCTGACCTTGGGGCTTCCGATTGACGAATACCAGAAGAATAATCCCGATGACGACACTGCCGATCACCGCCAGAGGGATCAGGCCCGCCGCCAGCACGATGCCCACGGCGATGGACCAGAACAGAAACGCGATGTCCAAGGGCTCCTTGATAGCGGTGCGGAACCGGACGATGGACAGCGCGCCCACCATGCCCAGGGACAGCACCACGTTGCTGGTGACCGCCAGAATGACCAGGGTGGTGATCATGGTCAGGGCGATCAGAGTCACGCCGAAGCTGGAGGAATACTGCACGCCGGTGTAGGTCTTCTTGTACACCAGGAAAATGAAGACCCCCATCCCGAAAGCCAGAGCCAGGGCCAAAACCATGTCCAGCAGGCTCACCGAGGTGACGTTTTCCAGAAAGCTGGATTTGAAAATGTCGCTGAATGTCATGTTTAATCCCTCCAATATTTTATCCGTAGATTCGGCATTGGGCGTATTTGGAAAAGGCCGACGCCCTCCGGCCCGTCAGCGCCGCCGCGTCCCGGATAATATCCGGCAAAAAGGCGTCAAATTTGATCTCCATCAGCGCCGGCGCATCTCCGGCGGGCAGCGTGACCGCCGCCGGGTCCAGAAACCGGTCTGTCTCGTAGCACGCCCGGATCCCGGTGTCCAAGGTGACCCGGACATTCCCGGCGGGGTACAGAAAGGCTTCCCGGGTGTAGTCCACCCGCACCTTGGGCCGGAGCAGGGACGCCGCCATTTTGCTGTACAGCTCCGCCGAAAGTTCCCCCGCGGACAGCATCCAGTCCCATTCCCCCGAGAGTAGGCACTGTACCTGCCGTACCGTCACCGGCTCCTGGGTCTTGCGGCAAAGGCCCCCGATCTTCTCCTTCTTTTCCAGCTGGAGATAGGACAAGTCCTCGCCATAGTACCGCAGGCGGAATTTTTCCCGGCGGTTGACCCCGTCCAGCTTTTCCCACAGGGCGGTGTCCTCCGGGGTGTCAAAATAAAGACTGCGGACCTGGTAGGCGCCGTTTTTTCCGTGGGGATCGGGCCGGCAGATTTGGCTCAGCCGCTGCCGCAGCTCCCATAGGTCCACTGGATCGATCTCGATCTTCCATTCCTGACGATACATCCGCTTCCCTCCGTTTCTGGAATACAAGTATAGCGCCTCTGCCTTAATTCTGGCTTAGAAAAGAATGGCCCGTCTGTAAACAAAATGGGAGGCGCCGTTTGGGCGCCTCCCGGGCTTTTTTATTCCAATGGCAGCGTGACGGTGAAGGAAATTCCGTCTTCCCCCCAATAAGCCGCCTCGATCTTGCCGCGAAAGCTCGTCACAATGGCCTGGGCGGCGGCCAGGCCGATGCCGTGGCCCCCGGCGGACTGGGTCCGGGCGCTGTCCGGCCGGTAAAACCGCCGGAACAGGGCCTCAGGCGGGCATCCCGGCCGCTTTTCGCAGCGGTTTTTTACCGTCAGCACCGCCTCCCGGCAGGTTTTCTCCAGGGTCAGTGCCACCTCCGTGCCGGGAAGGGCGTATTTTGCGCCATTGTCCAGCAGGATCTCCGCCAGACTGCGAATCTGCTCCCGGTTGGCCCGGACAGTGACGCCTGGGGGGATCTCGGTCTTCAGCGTCAGCTCCCGCCGCTCGTAGACCTGGGAAAATTGCTCTACCTCCGATCGGAGGACCTCCGACAGCTCCACCGGCTCCAGGGGCGGGCCCTCCGGGGCCTCCGCCCGGGCCAGGGTCAGCAGATGATTGGTCAGCATCGTCATCCGCCCCACCTGCTCCAGCACCGTGCGGCTCCACGGGCTCTGGCCCTGATGGAGCTCCAGCACCTCGGTGTTGGCCTGAATAATGGCCAGGGGCGTCTTTAACTCATGTCCGGCGTCGGTGACAAACTGCCGCTGCCGCTCCAAGTTTTCCGCGATGGGTCGGATCGCCCGCTTGGACAGCAGCACCACCAGCAGCAGCATGGCGGCCCAGCAGACCGCCCCCGCGAGGAAGGACAGTAGCCCCACCCGCAGCAGCGCGGCGCGCTGGGACGTCACATCCAGAAACAGAAAGCAGTATTCCCCCGGCCCGGCGGCCACCGCCAAAAACCGGTAGTTTTCCACATATCCCTCGGCTTTCCCGGTGTCCGCCGCCTTCTGGGCCAGGGCGATGGCCTCCCGCTCCGTCAGGTTTTCGATTCGGCTGAGATCCAGCCGCAAAATAACGCCGTCCCCGTTTACCCGGAGGGAAAAATAGGCCGCGCCCCGCCGCTCGTTGTCCGTGGGCGGCGCGGCGAAAAAGGGCGGGAACCGGCCCTGCCCCGGCATGGGCAGCGCCTCCTCCCGGGCCAGGGATTCCAGCAGCTGCCCGGACTGGCTGGCGGTGGCGGCAATGTTCAGAGCGTTGAGCACCCCCAGCAGCACGATCAGCAGCACTGACACCGCCAGCATGGCCGTGGCGATAAATTTTCGTTTTAGTTGCCGGATCATTTCTTCGCCTCCAGCGTATAGCCCACATTCCGCCGGGCCCGGATCTCTGCCCCGCCGCCCAGGGCTGCCAGGCGCTTGCGCAGATAGGAGATGTACACCCACACCACGCCCACCTCCGCGTCGGAGTCATAGCCCCAGACCTTAGTCCGAATCTCCTCGGTGGAGAGATACCGCCCTTGATTCAGCATCAAAAGCTCCATCACCTGAAATTCCAGCTTGGAGAGCAGGAACCTCTGTCCGCCCCCGGAGAGGGTGCAGCTGTTCCGGTCCAGGGCGATCTCCCCGCAGCGCAGGCAGTTTGGAGAAAAGCTCTCCTTCCGGCGGAGCATAGCCCGCACCCGCGCCAGCAGCTCCGCCATGGCAAAGGGCTTGGGCAGATAGTCATCGGCTCCCAGATCCAAGCCCTGGATCCGGTCCTCCACCTGGGAGCGGGCGGTGAGCAGCAGCACCGGCACAGCGGAGCCGGCGGCCCGCAGGGCCCGCAGCACCTCCAGTCCGTCCTTTCCCGGCATCATAATGTCCAGAATAATTCCGTCATAGCCCCCAAGGAGGGCGTAATCCAGGGCATCATTGCCGTTGTAGACCGGGTCCACCGTAAAATTGTAGTAGCGCAGGGCCTCCGCCACAGCCTGGGAGAGGGCGGGTTCATCCTCGGCATAGAGCAGCTTCATCATCATCACCAGCCCCATCATACCACGCCCCGGGCGAAAGTAAAGAAAAATCGCCGGAATTCCCAGCTTCCGTCAACGGATATCCTTTGGAATCGTCCGGTTTTTTATGATTATTCCTCTGATTTTTATGGTTCCGGCGGTATCATTTTTTGCGCTTTGGACAATAATTCTTTATTCCCCAAAATCAGGCTTGATTTTCCCGGGAAAATCTGTATAATAGGCAAAGACTCGGTAAAGGAGGTCTATCCTATGAAAAAAACCATCTGCAAGCGGGAGTATGACACCGAATCCGCCACCCTGATCAAAAAACATACCCAGGGTTACTTCGGCGACCCTGCCGGTTACGAGGAGTCTCTCTACCAGACCCCTGGCGGTCTCTACTTCCTCTACCTCCGGGGCGGCCCCGCCTCCCCCTATCCTGTGGAGGATATCCAGCGCCTGGCAAAAGCGAAGGTCGGCGCCTGGCTGGAGCAGCCCTGAATGGTCCCCCCATTTTTTGGGGGGATTTTTTCTGCCACTTGACAGTTATGGTATATTGAATATAGAATTATCTAGTTTTTGGGGGATTCTTATGAAAAAAATCGCCCTATTTTTGATTCTTGCCATGCTTTTGTCTGGCTGCCAGGCGGCTCCGGCGGCCCAAGTGGCCGCAACCACCCTGCCGGTATATGAGTTTACATCCCGGCTGTGCCAGGGCGCCGGTATCACCGTGGCCCGGCTGGTCACGGAGCCGGTTTCCTGCCTGCACGACTATTCCCTGGGCGTGGCCCAGCTGCGGACCCTGGAGGGGGCGGAGCTGGTGGTGATCTCCGGGGCAGGACTGGAGGATTTTCTGCCCCTGGAGGCGGCGGATAAAGTGCTGGACGCCTCACGGGGCATCGAGCTTCTGCCAGGACCGGATGGGGAACCGGACCCTCATATCTGGCTCTCCCCTGCCTGCGCCCGGCAGATGGCCCAAAATATCTGCGACGGCCTGTGCGCCCGGTATCCCGCCTGGGAGTCAGTCTTCCGGGACAATCTGGCCTCCTTGCTCTCCGATTTGACCGTGCTGGAGGACTATGGCCGGGAGGCCCTGGCGCCGCTGGCGCAAAAAGGGCTCCTCCCCTTCCACGACGGCTTTTCCTATTTTGCCCGGGATTTTGGCCTGAACGTGCTGGCCTCCATCGAGGAGGAATCCGGCAGCGAGGCCCCGGCGGCGCTGCTGATCCAGCTGTCGGGCATTGTGGAGGCGGAAAACCTTCCAGCGATCTTCGTAGAAATGAACGGCAGCGACGCGGCGGCGGGGATCATTTCCCGGGAAACGGGCGTACCTATTTTTTCCCTGGACATGGCCATGGCCGGGGACAGCTACTTTGACGCCCTATACCGCGACATCGACACCATTCGGGAGGCATACACATGATCACCGGACCCCACCACGGCAGCTGCGGCGATTCCTGCTGCCTGAAGCTGCAAAATGTCAGCGTGACCATCGGCACGGACCGTATTCTGGAGGAGGTAAACCTCCACGTCCACTGCGGCCAGCTGCTGGCCCTGATCGGTCCCAACGGAGCGGGCAAAAGCACCGTCCTCAAGGCCATTCTGGGCCAGCGGGCATATTCCGGGGTCATACAGTTCTCCGTCCCCGGCCAGCGGCACCGTCATCCGCCCCGGATCGGCTATGTGCCCCAGAGCCCGGCCTTTGATCCAGGGGACCCGGTCAGCGTGGAGGACCTGTTCGCCTGCTGCATGAGCCGCCGGCCCGCCTTTCTGGGCCTTTCCCGGGAAATGCGGGAGACCGTGGAGCGGAGCCTGGCCCGGGTCCACGGGGAAGAGCTGGTGAAAAAGCGGGTGGGGTCCCTCTCCGGCGGGGAGCTGCAGCGGGTGCTGCTGGCTCTGGCGCTGGAGCCGGTACCCAATATCCTGATTCTGGACGAGCCGCTGTCCGGCGTGGACGTGGAGGGCATGGCCACTCTGATGGACATGCTGGACGAGCTGCGGCGAACCTATGACCTGTCCATTTTGATGACCACCCACGACTTTTCCCTCCTGCCCCGATATGCCGACCAGGTGGTGCTCATCGACCACCGGGTGCTGTGCCAGGGAACAGCGGAGGAGGTTTTGAGCAGCCCGGAATTTGCCCGGGTGTTCCACCGAAAGGGGGCGGCGGAATGAGTCTCTGGTATGCCCTGCTGGACGCCCAGCCCTGGGAGATGCTCCACTGGGACTTCATGAAAAACGCCTTTCTGGCGGTGCTGCTTATGGCGCCCCTGTTCGGCCTGACCTCCACCATGATCGTCACCGGCCGGATGAGCTTCTTTTCCGACGCCCTGGGCCACGCCGCCTTTACCGGCATCGCCATCGGGGCCATTTGCGGCCTGTCCAGCCCCACCTGGGCGGCAGTACTCTTCGCCTTGGGGTTCTCGGTGCTGTTTTCCTTTGTTCGGAGCCGGAGCCATCAGACCGCCGACACCCTCATCGGTGTGTTTTCCAGCACCGCCGTGGCCCTGGGCATCTTCATCGCCACCGCCGGCGGCGGCAGCTTTACCAAGTACAACAAGTATCTGATCGGGGACATTCTCTCCGTCACCCCCGGTGAGATCGGGATGCTGGCGCTGGTGCTGCTGGCGGTGGTTGTCTTTTGGGTGCTGATGGGCAATCGGCTGACCCTGGCCGCTGTCCATCCCCAGCTGGCCTCCTCCCGGGGGGTGCCGGTGGAACTGGTCCAGGGTGCCTTTACCGCCGCCGTGGCGGTAGTGGTGACCCTGGCCATCTCCTGGGTGGGATTGCTGATCCTCAATTCTCTACTGGTGCTGCCTGCCGCCGCGGCCAGGAATGTGTCCCGGAATCTCAAGCAGTACCATGGTTTTTCCGTCCTTTTCGCCCTTGCGGCGGGGATCGGGGGGCTGACGGCGTCCTATTACTTAGGCGCTTCGGCGGGGGCCTCCATATCGCTGACCCTGGCCGTCATTTTCGCCGTGAGCCTGTGTTTTCGGAAAGCGAGGGCATGATGGAACTGCAAGTGATCGCCCATATGCGCTGCGACTTTTCCGCGAAATTCGGCATTCCCCGCCAGAGCGGGCTGGTGGAGGAGGCGGAAGGTCTGGTGGTCTTCACCCCCGAATACCGCAACCCCGACGCCCTGCGGGGCATCGAGGGGTACTCCCATCTGTGGCTGATCTGGCAGTTTTCCCAGGCGGTCCGGCCCGGCTGGTCCCCCACGGTGCGGCCGCCCCGGCTGGGGGGCAATACCAGGATGGGGGTCTTCGCCACCCGGTCCCCCTTCCGGCCCAATTTCCTGGGCCTGTCCAGCGTCCGACTGCTGGGGGTGGAGAAGCGGCCGGAAGATGGAACGGTCCTCCGGATTGCGGGAGCCGATCTGATGGACGGGACGCCCATTTTTGACATCAAGCCCTACCTTCCCTATACCGACAGCCACCCCGACGCCGTGGGGGGCTTCACCGATCAGGCGGCGGGGTATTTACTCCAGGTGGATTTTCCCCCCGCCCTCCTGGAAAAGGTCCCGGAAAAGAAACGCTCGGCCCTGCGCGCGCTTCTGTCCCACGACCCCAGGCCAGCCTATCAGGACGCGCCGGAGCGGGTCTACGGCCTGGAATATGCCGGGCAAAACGTGCGCTTCACCGTGCGGGACGGAACGCTCACGGTGCTGTCCGTGGAGGCGGTATAAATGGAGCCGCAGCCCTGGCGCGGTGATTTTAAGGAAAAGTGATAAACCGGCGCGGGAGATCCCGCGCCGGAATTTTATATGCTCAGATCCTCCCGGAAAATCTCCCGTCCTGCCGCCAGAGGGCGGAAGACGTGGCGGCAGGATTCCTCCAGCCCTTCTGCAAAGGCCGGTTCCCGCCACCGGCTCTCCAAATACAGCGCCAGGTTGATCAGCACCCGGAGGCAGCAGCACCGGTCCAGCATGGGTCGGTCGACTTGGCCCCCGCCGGCGGTAAATCCCGCCGCCAGGGCCTGCCGCAGCTCTGTCTTGGTGGTCAGGCCCATCAGCCCCGCCAGATCCAGCATGGGATGCCCCCAGCCGGACAGGGAAAAATCGATGGCCGCCGGGCCCTGCTCCGTCAAAAGGAGATTCCCCGGGCTCAGGTCGGCGTGAATGGTGGTCCCCTCACCGCCGGTCAGGCCTTCGGCTACTGCCTCGCAGGCCGCTTCCAGCTGGGACAGGCGCCGCCGGTCCAGACATCCGGCCCGGTACATCCGGGAAAAGTCCGCTCGGAGCCGGCTACAGAGTGCCCGGTCATAGCGCAGGGTTTCTGCGCCCTGAAAATCCGCAGCCGCACGGTGCAGCTCCGCCACCATGGCGCCCAGCCGGAGGCAGAGGGCCTCCGTCAGTTTTTCGGGCGCCAGGGGTTCCCCCGGCAGCCAGGTCAGCACGGTGGCAACGGTCCCGTCGGGCAGTAGGGTCACGTCCCGGCCCTCCAGGTCCGGCAGGGGCCGCTGGACCGTCAGGCCCTTTTTGTCCAAATGCCGCAGCAGCGCCACCTCTGTTTTTCGCAGGGCCAGGGGGTCGGTTCCAGAGAGCAGCGGCTCCATATGGATTCCGGCGGCGGGGCGGTGGATCCGCAGCAGATAGGCCTCCCCCACCCGCACCGTCAGGTTTTCATTGTGGCGCAGAATTTTCCAGGGCTGCCGCTCCAGACCGTAGCGTTCC
>CANRHF010000065.1 GCA_947630345.1 uncultured Oscillospiraceae bacterium
TCATACCGGGTCTCGTAGTACTTGTACCCCACATAGATCCCCTCCTGGTAGATCATGTAGGTGCTGGCCGCGGAGGGGATGTTGGAGCCGTTGTAGCCGCCGTAGACCGTGGGGGTGAAGTTGGCCATGGCGGGGGCGGAGTAATTGTCATAGCAGTAGGTGTCCACCAGGCTGCCGGAGGGATTGGTGTGGCCCGCCAGAATGTCCGCCACGGCGTTGAGGCCGGAGATGCCCACATCCCCAATCCAGAGGACCGCGTCCAGATCGTATGTGTTGTCCTTCAGGAAATCCACCTGCAAAGCGTTGGCGGAGTTGATGAGCAGGACGATCTTTTCCAGGTTCCCGGCCTGCTTTTCCTCCGCCAGATAGCGCAGCAGGTCCTGTTCGTTCTGGTCCAGCGCCAGGTAGTTGACCTGGCCGTAGGAAAGGTCCGCCCCCTCGCCGCCGACCCGGGAGATCATGACAATGGCGGCGTCGCCATAGGACTTGACGGAGTCCTTCACCTCCTGGGTGTAGGCGCTCATGGGCACCTCGGAGACCACGGCGGCGGCCAAAGAGACGCCGCCGCTGCCGCCCCGGCCATACTCGCTGCCCTCTCCGGCGGAGTAGAATTGCCACAAGGTATCGTTGACGGCGAAGCCCGCCTTAGACAGGGCGGTGCGGAGGGTATCGGCCTTGGAGGCGTCAATGTTGCCGGAGCCGGTGCCGCCGAAAACCGGGTCCACCGAGGAGTTGGAGAAGCAGCTGACCTTTGCCCCGGATTTCAGGGGCAGGGCGCCGTTTTCGTTCAACAGCAGGGCCGCGCCCTCGGCCTCCACCTGCTGGGCCAGCTGGACGCCATACTGGGCCAGCTCCTTCTGGGTAGCGAAGTCCTTGCCATAGTAAATGGCGCTGGGGTCCTCGTTTTCCAGCTCCCAGAAGGCGCCGCCGAAGAACACCGCCACCGTATTGTCGAACATCTTCATCACCATCATTGCCGGCCCCAGGATCAGCGCCAGCACCATCAGGAAAATCGTCAAGCCCTTGAAGGGCCGGATCGCCCGCCGCCGGGCCTTGTTATAGGCCCGCTTCCGCGTTTTGTATTCCCGTTTGTTCTCTTCCATCATAGTCCTCCTTTTTGTTGAAACAAAACCGAAACATATACGGTTGTTATTATACTAAGTAAACAAAAAGTTGTCAATACAAACGGAAAAGTTCGTTTGAAACGCGCAAATACATCCGACGTTTTGACAAATCGCCGCCGGAAGATTCCGCAAGCCGGCAAGTCTTGCTTTTTTCCCTTCCGTGTGCTATAATTTACAAAATGAAATTTTTTAGGAGGGTTTTCCGTGCAGACCAAAGACGGAGACGTGGTTTCCTATGCCCAGCGGGTGCTGGGTCAGGTGCGCAAGGTCGTGGTTGGCAAGGATCAGGTGCTGCTCTGGGTGCTTGCCGCCATTTTAGCCAAGGGGCATATTCTTTTGGAGGACATCCCCGGGGTGGGCAAGACCACCCTGGCCCTGGCCTTCTCCCGAACCCTGGGTCTGAGCTATAACCGGGTGCAGTTCACCCCCGACGTGCTGCCCTCGGATGTGACGGGTTATTCCGTGCTGAACCAAACCACCGGCGCTATGACTTACCAGGCCGGCGCGGTGCTGTGCAACCTGTTCCTGGCGGACGAGCTGAACCGGGCCACCTCCCGGACCCAGTCCGCCCTGCTGGAGGCCATGGAGGAGGGACAGGTGACGGTGGACGGCGTCAGCCATCCCCTGCCGAAGCCCTTCACCGTCATCGCCACCCAGAACCCTACCGGTGCCGCCGGGACCCAGCTCCTGCCGGACAGCCAGCTGGACCGGTTCACCATTCGGCTGAGCCTGGGCTACCCCAGCCCCAAGGACGAGATGGCCATGATCATGAGCCGCCAGGGCCGCAATCCCCTGGAGGATGTGAATCCCCTGATGACCCCCCAGGATCTGACCGCCCTCCAGGAGGATGTGGCCCGGACCTATGTGGCCGGGGAAGTGGTAGGCTACATCGTGGATCTGGTAAACGCCACCCGGGCCTCCGAGGATATCGCCCGGGGCGCCAGTCCCCGGGCGGCCCTCAGCGTCACCGCCATGGCCCGGGCCGTCGCCCGGCTCCGGGGGCGGGACTATGTGATCCCGGAGGATGTGCGGGAGGTCTTCTCCCTCACCGTTGCCCACCGGCTGCTCCTCTCCGCCCGGGCGGAGGGCAGTCAGAAATCCGCCCAGCAGGTGCTGCGGGAGATCCTCTCCGCCGTGCCCGCCCCCCGTCTCCGCTGATATGTGGGGGCGCAGACTGACATACCTGGCAGCCCTCTCCGGCTGCCTGGTGTTTTATGCCGCCTATCAGGAGTGGCTGGGCTGGCTGTTTCTGGTGGGGATGCTGGCCCTGCCCTGGGTCAGTCTGATTCTGAGCCTGCCGTCTCTGCTGACGGCCCGGCTGCAGGTGAACTGCCCTTCCGTGGTCTATGTGGGCGACGAGGCCCTGCCCCAGCTCTTCGAGTCGGGGCCCCTGCCCCAGGCCCCCATCAAGCTGAAGCTGGAGCTGACGGACTGCTTCACCGGCAGCCGCGCCCGGCAAAAGCCGGAGCAGCCCCTGCCCACGGAGCACTGCGGGGCCTGGCAGGTCCAGCCGGTGAAGGTGCGGCGGTTTGACTATTTATTGCTGTTCCGCCTGCCTCTGGGAAAAAAGGAAGGCGCCCGAATGCTGGTGCGGCCACGGCCCATTCCTATGGACACCCCGCCCTCTCTGGAAAAGTATTTGGAGCTGGCCTTCCGGCCCAAGCCCGGCGGAGGATTCGCCGAAAATCATGAGCTGCGGCTCTACCGCCCTGGAGACGATCTGCGGCAGATCCATTGGAAGCTTTCCGCCAAAACAGGGGAGCTGGTCCTCCGGGAGCCCCAGGAGCCGATCCGGGGCCTGGCGGTGGTGGCCCTGGTCCTCTCCGGGGAGCGGGAGAAGCTGGACGAAAAGCTGGGCCAGCTTCTGTGGCTGTCCGACTATCTGATCCAGCGTCAGGTACCCCATCAGATCCGCTGCCTCACCGGCCGGGGGATGGAGAGCTTCGCCGTGGACGCGGAGGCGGACATTCTGCCCGCCGTGGACAGCCTGCTCCAATCCCCCGTAGCGCAAGAGGGGAGTACCCTTCCCCCCATCCAGGCCTCCTGGTTCTATGAGATCGGAGGGGTTACAGATGCGTGACCGGCTGCTGACCGCCGGAATGGGCGCCGTGACCGCCTTCTGCCTGGCCTTCGGCGGAACGGCCTGCCTGATCACCGGCATGTCCCTGGAGGTGTCTCTGGGGAGCCTGGCCCTCTGGTGCGCCGCGTGGGCGTTGGTGGGAGCGGGGCTCGTCGTCTGGCGCCTGACGCCCCTGTTGCTGGCAGGCATGGCCGTCGCCGGAGCGGCGGCGTGGTTTTATGGAGAGCTCTCGGCCCAGGCCGAGATGCTGCTCTACACCGTCACCGACTTTTATCACATGGCCTACGGTGTAGGCCCCTTCTACTTTGGGGCCCAGCCCCCCGCTGCGAATACGCCCTACGATCTGGCGCTGTTCCTGCTCTGCGCCGCGCTGACCGTGGCCGGCGTGGTGGCGGCCTGCCGGGGAAAGGCCGCCAACTGGGCGGCCACGCTGTGCCTGCTGCCCCTGGGCGCCTGCCTGGTGGTGACGGACACCGTTCCCGCCCTTTGGGCGCTGTTCCTGCTGCTGCTGGGTTTTCTGCTGCTGATTCTGCCCCAGTCGGTGCGCCGGGGAAATCCGGTCCAGGGGGGCCGTCTGGCTGCCATGCTGGCCCTGCCCCTGGCCCTGGCTCTGGGAATCCTGTTCCTGGCTGTCCCCCAGGAGGGGTATCAGCGCCAGGATCTCGGCGTTCAGGTCTTCTCCCAGCTCAGGCAGCTGGCAAGAACCCTGGCAAAGGAACTCCGGCCGGATTTGGGGAATGTGACCGTTCCCGTTTCCCCCGGATTGGAGGATCTGGAGGAAATGGATCTGTCCCTTCCCAGGCTGGCGGGGAACCGCTCCGGATTGATCCTCACGGTGACCGCCCCGCAGAGCGGGCCCGTGTACCTGCGGGGCGCCTCCTATGACATTTACAGCGGCACCAGCTGGCGATGCTCCGGAGACAATCAGTGGGAATCTCTCTGGCCCGCTGGCGGGGAACCCCTTGGGAACGTGACCGTCCAAAGCTACCGGGCCGAGCCGCTGCTTTACTTCCCCTACTACATCGCCCGGGCGGGCTGGACCCAGGAGCTCTCCCAGGGAAAAATACCCAATACGGAAAATCTGACCTATTATTCCTTCCCCGTATTCCAGGGGCCGGAGGCGTCGGTCCAGGTCCGAAACCCGCCGGGACAGGGCAGTACTCTGCTCTCGCTGCCGGACGAGACCCGGCAGTGGGCGGAAACGCTGCTGGATCAAATAGGGGTAGAGCGGCAGTCGGATGGCTACACCCTGGATACCGTGCGGAAAATCGCCAGCTATGTGCGAAATTCCGCCCGCTATGATCTGAATACCCCCGCCATGCCAAAGGAGGAGACGGATTTCGCCCGGTGGTTCCTGACGGAAAGCGACACCGGCTACTGCGTCCACTATGCTACCGCCGCCACCGTACTGCTCCGGGCTGCCGGAGTCCCCGCCCGCTTTGTCACAGGCTTCATGGCGCCGGTCCAAGCGGGGCGGGAAACCGTGGTCCGCGGCGGGAATGCCCACGCCTGGGTGGAATACTACAACGGCTCGGGCTGGGCGGTGCTGGAATGTACCGCCGCCATCGAAGGCCTTCCTCTGCCCACGGAGGCGGAGACCCAGTCCACGGAGACCAGCCCCTCTCAGGTCACGGACCGGCCTTCCGATCCTTCGGAATTTTCGGAGCCTTCCGATCCTTTCGCGTCCTCAGAACCCACCGATCCCTCCGAACCCCAAAATTCGCAAGCCCCCAGTGGGGCCGGCCAGCTCGGTGGGAACGACCCGGCGGGAAAGCCCTTCCCCTGGGCCCCGGTACTGTCCTGGGTGCTGGGGATCGGCCTGGCAGTCGGCGCGGTGTGGGGCCAGTGGAAGCTGCGGCTCTTGCTCCGGGCCCGGCGGTTTGCCGCGGGAGGAATCAACCGGCAGGCCCTGTGCCGGTGGCGATACCATGTCTATCTGTGCCGCCTGCTGAGGCAAAAGCCGAATAGAGGCCTCCGTGCCCTGGCCCAGAAGGCAAAGTACAGCAATCACACCCTCTCCCCGGAGGAATTGGCCAAATTTGATCTGATTTTGGGGGAAAATGTAGCGGTATTCCAGAAAAAGCCGCTTATTTTGCAGGTGTTCTACCGGCTGATCTTCGCAATTTGGTGAAATGGACTTCTCCCACGTAAATGGGGGCCAGGCAATAAGCCTGGCCCCAAAATTCTATTGACTGGAAAATGGAATGTGTACGAACGCGCCGCGCCCGTGCCGCCTGCCGGCGGTGAAGAAAGGAAGCGCCTTTTACGCACAGAACCCGCCCCTTGTGGGGGCGGGCTTTTTGTGTTTACGCGCGCCAATAGTACAGCGCCAGGAAAATCAGGGAGAGCGCCAGGTACACTGATCCGGAGAGGATCAGGGCAGTGGAGGGCTTCCGGGACTGAGACTTGCGCTCCCGATAGGCCATGATGTCTTCCTTTTCCCCATTGCCAAAGGAGGGGAAGTGGGTCTGGATGAACGACCGCAGCCCAAAGCCCGCGGCATCGAAGGAGCCCTTGTTCCGGGCCAGGACGATGATTCCCACGCCCAGCTCAAGCACCGCCGGCACGAAAAATCCGTCGCAGAGGCAGCGCATCAGTCCATACTCCCGGTAAAGACCCAGCCCAAACACCAGCGTCGCCACGACAGCGCCGATCAGCAGATCCTTCAAAAAGGCCTTCCGGTCCAGCTTCTTCACTTAAGCTGCTCCATGTACTTCCGGTACTCGGCCTCGTTGCACTGGACGAAGTGGCCGGGCTTCAGCTCCCGGAAGGTGGGCGGATCCTGAGAATAGTCGTGCTCCGCCAGGGGGTTGTACACGATCCGCTTCCGCTGCTTCTCGTAAATGGGGTCGGGCAGGGGAATGGCGGAGAGCAGGCTCCGGGTGTAGGGGTGCATGGGGTTCAGGAACAGCTCGTCGGAATCCGCCAGCTCCACCATCTTGCCATAGTACATGACGCCAATCCGGTCGGAGAAGTACTTGACCACGGACAGGTCGTGGGCGATGAACAGCAGGGTCAGGCCGAACTTTTCCCGCAGCTCGTTGAGCAGGTTGATGACCTGGGCCTGGACGGACACGTCCAGGGCGGACACCGGCTCGTCGGCGATGATCAGGTCCGGGTTCATGATGATGGACCGGGCAACGCCGATACGCTGCCGCTGGCCGCCGGAAAACTCATGGGGATACCGGCTGGCATGCTCCCGCACCAGACCCACCAGCTCCAGCATCTCATAGACCTTCTCGTCAATGACCTTCTTGTCCCGCTCGCCCTGAATGACCAGGCCCTCGGAAATGATCTCGCGGACGGTCATACGGGGGTCCAGGGAGGCGATGGGGTCCTGGAAAATCATCTGGATCTGGGTGACCAGACGGGTGTTTTTGGCCTTGCGCAGCTCGTTTTTGTACTCCTTGGTCAGCTTTTCCTTCTCATCGCCGGTTGCGGCGGAAAGCAGGGGGGCGTACTTCTCCTCGACCTTCTTCACCTGCTGGGCGGCGTAGGCCTTGTCGCAGTTCTTCTGGTCGTTCTGGGCCAGCTTGATCTGCTTGCGCTGCTCGGCGATGAAGGCGTCGGTCTCGGCCTTCAGCTTGGCGGCCTCCTCGGGAGAGGCGGTCTTGGACTTCTCCTTCAGCTCTTCCTGGGCCTTTTTGATGGCGTCCTTATAGGACTGGGTGCCGGCGGCGATCCGAATGCCCTTGAAATAGACGCTGCCGGAGGTGATGTCGTACAGCTTGATAATGGAACGGCCGGTGGTGGTTTTTCCGCAGCCGGACTCGCCCACCAGACCGAAGACCTCGCCCTTCTTGATGTCAAAGCTCACGTCGTCCACCGCCTTGGTGACGGCGTTGGGGCCCATCTTGAAGTACTGGCAGAGGTGATCCACCCGCAGCAGGACCTCTTGATTATTTTCCATCCTCTACCCCTCCCTTTTGATTTTTCAGTTTCATTCTGTTGATCCGATCCACAACGGCCTTGGGAGGATCCACCTTGGGCGCGTCGGGATGGAGCAGCCAGGTGGCGGCAAAATGGGTATCGGAGATCTGGAACATGGGAGGCTGGCGCTCAAAGTCGATCTGCATGGCGTACTTGTTCCGGGGGGCAAAGGCGTCGCCCTTCGGCGGATAGATCATGTTGGGCGGGGTGCCGGGAATGGCCTCCAGCTTCTCGTTGGTGTCCAGATCCGGCATGGAGGACAGCAGCGCCCAGGTGTAGGGATGGGCGGAGTGGTAGAACACGTCCTCGGCGGTGCCGTATTCCACGATCTTGCCAGCGTACATCACCGCCACCCGGTCGGCCATGTTGGCCACCACGCCCAGGTCGTGGGTGATGAAGATGACGGACAGCTGCCGCTGCTGCTTCAGCTTGTTGATCAGCTCCAGGATCTGGGACTGAATGGTCACGTCCAGAGCGGTGGTGGGCTCGTCGCAGATCAGGATGTCCGGGTTCGCCGCCAGGGCGATGGCGATCACGATCCGCTGCCGCATACCGCCGGAGAACTCGAAGGGGTACTGATTGTACCGCCGATGGGGCTCCGCGATGCCCACTTCGGTCATCAGCTTGATGGCCCGGTCCTTGGCGATCCGCCGGGTGACCTTGGCCACCACGCCGGAGGCGTTGGCCTTCAGGTAGTCGATGGCGTCCACCGTCTCGGCCTCGTAGTTCCGGGTCGCCTGCTTCTCCAGGCTGGCCTTGTAGTGATCGGCAAGCCGCTGGATCAGGTGGGCGATGTTGTGCTTCACCAGTTCCAGATCGGTGACGGCGGCGTCGGCCACTTCCCAATCCGGCTTCTTGCCCTTGGCGACCAGCCGGTCATGCTTCCGCTGATCCCGGTCGTGTACCCGCATGGCCTTGGCGTTCTTGGGAATGGCGGCAAAGTAGGTGTCGATCTCAGCCTTCAAACTGGAGCCGAAGGTATAGGTCAGGCTGTCCTTCACGATGGCCAGGGGATCGATGCAGTTTTTGACCGCAGCTGTGAGCTTCTTGCAGGCGTCGTTGCACTCCTTCTTGTCCAGCTTCTCCTTGGCGAAGACCGGCAGGCTGCCCTCCAGAATTGGGATGGCCTTCTCCATGTTGGCGTAGGCCACCTCGGCGGAATGCTCCAGGGCCTTTTCCGCGTCGGCGATAAAGCCCAGCATGAACTCCTTGTTCAGGTAGTCCAGCATGTACTCATTCAGCTCATGGATGGGCATATCGGGAAGGGCCTTGCCGGAGAACACCACATAGTAGCCCATCCGGAAATAATCGGGCGCTTCCTTCGCCAGGGCCTCCTTGAGGATGTCCCGGATCTCGTACAGGGTGGGCAGGACCTGGGAGTAGTCGTTCTTCCGCTTGGCCTTCCGGTACTGTCCGGGCAGGGCGGCGGCCAGGGACTTGATCCGATCCCCCTTCTCGCTGACCACATACTCGTGGACGGAGGCCTTGGAGCGCTTGGAGATGTCCTGGATGATGCTGGCCACGTCCTTGACGGCGTTCTTTTCCATCTGGAAGGCGATCTCGTCCAGATCCTCCAGAGCCTCCACCGCCGCCTCGTGGGCGGTGTTGTAGGCGGCCTCCAATTTGGTGTGCTTAAACTCGAATTTGTCGAAATTCTTACAATTCTGGGTGATTTGAGCGGCCTTTGCGCTGTCCCCCTGGGCCACGGCGTCCACCATGGCCTGGTTGAGGTGCTTCAGGTACTCGTTGAAGGATTTCCGGCTCTCCCGCTGGCGGGCCTTGCCCTTGAGGATCATGGCCTCGGTAAGCTGCTTGCCGATCCGCACGATGGGGTTCAGGCTGGACATGGGATCCTGGAAGATCATGGCGATCTTGTCGCCGCGGATCTTGTGGAAATCCTCCTCGGTGATTTTCAGCAGGTCCTTGCCGTCATAGATGATCTCGCCGGACTCCACGATGGCGTTGCCCGCCAGAATGCCCAGGATGGCCCGGCTGGTGACGGACTTGCCGGAGCCGGACTCGCCCACGATGGCCAGGGTCTCGCCCTTGGCCAGGTCAAAGTTCACGCCGCGGACGGCCTGGACCTTGCCGTTGCTGGTGCGGAAGGAGATCCGAAGGTCCTTTACTTGCAGTTTGGTTTCCATCAGTCGTCCACTCCTCTCGTAGTCGGGTTAAAGGCGTCCCGCAGGCCGTTGCCGAAGAGGTTGAAGCAGATCATCAGCAGACCCAGGAACAGGCTGGGCCACAGCATGGCATGGGGGGCGGTGGTAGCCGAGCCGCTGCCCTGGCTCAGCAGGGTGCCGATGGTGGTGCCGGCAAAGGCGCTCAGGTCCACGATGCCCAGATAGGTCATGGAGGTCTCGGAGCTGATGACGCCGGGGATCACCAGGGCGCAGCTGGTGATGATGGAGCCGATGGCGTTGGGGAAGATGTGCTTGAACATCAGCCGGAAGTCGGAGGCGCCCAGGGTCCGGGCCGCCAGGATAAACTCCTGACTCTTGAACCGGTAGAACTGCCGCCGGGTCAGGGCCGCCATGCCGATCCAGCCTGTCAGCACGAAGGCGAACAGGAAGGAGGGCACAACGCCCACCTTTTGGGCCAAGTGCAGCTGGAACAGGGTGGTGACCACCACGAAGGGCACGCCGGAAAGGATGTCGGAGATCCGGTCCAGGGTCATATCCACCATGCCGCCATAGTAGCCCTGGGCGGCGCCGTAGAACGCGCCGATGGTCAGGTTGATGGCGGAGACAAAGATGGCGAAGAGGATGGAGAACCGGGCGCCCACGCCGATGGCGCAGAACAGGTCCATACCCATCAGGTTGGTACCCATCAGGTAGCTGGGCTCATGTCCGTTGAGGTAGATGTAGTAATTGTAGTAGCAGACGCGGCACTGCACCATGCCCGCCTTGGAGTAGGAGTAGGCGTAGCTCCCGTCGTCGCCGGGAACG
>CANRHF010000066.1 GCA_947630345.1 uncultured Oscillospiraceae bacterium
TCCCGGTGAATCTGGGCGATCTCGGAGCGCATGGTGACGCGCTGCTTGGCGTCCAGGTTGGAGAGGGGTTCGTCCATCAGGAACACGCCCACCTTCCGGATGATGGCCCGGCCGATGGCGACACGCTGCCGCTGGCCGCCGGAAAGCGCCCGGGGAAGCCGGTCCAGATAGTCCGTCAGGCCCAGGATGGCGGCGGTGTTCTTCACCTTTTCCTCGATCACTTCCTCGTCCACGCCCTGAAGGGTGAGGCCGAAGGCAATGTTGTCGAAAACCGTCATCTGGGGATACAGGGCGTAGCTCTGGAACACCATGGCGACCTCCCGCTCCCGGGGGCCCCATTCGTTGGCCCGCTGCCCGTTGATCAGGAACTCGCCGTTGGAGATGTCCTCCAGGCCGGCGATCATCCGCAGCGTGGTGGATTTTCCGCAGCCGGAGGGGCCGACAAAGACGATAAATTCGCCCTTCTCGATCTCCAGGTTGAAGTTGTGAACCGCGTGATATCCGTTGGGATAGATCTTATTGATGTTTTTCAGCGTTAAGTATGACATATTTTCTGTCTCCTTACCATGATAGATTTACTTTTACCAAATGCGGCGGACTCCGTCATTCATAAAATGGATATGGACAAAACCGACATTTTGTGATAATATATTTCACAGACCATTGGGAAAGGAGTTCTGAAATGAATAAAATCGTCTATGTCGGAAAGCACGCGCTGACGATGACGGTCTCCCGCCATATCCACAGCACTTGGGAGCTGATCTTCTGCACCAGCGGCAGCGGAAGGCTGATCTTTGATGACCGGGTCCTGCACTATTCCACCAATGACATCGCCGTGATTCCGCCCCGGCTGCCCCATGCCAATCGGAGCGTCGAGGGCTTCACCAACATCCACATCAATCTGACGGATTCCACCCTGACTGATCCGGAGCCAATGATCATTCACTGCGATCCCAACGGTTTTCTGCTCAGCGCCTTCCAAGCGGCTTTTTACTACTACTCCCGCAGCGAGGAGGGACGTACCCTCCTGCCCGTGTACGGGCAGCTCATCGCCGCTCTCCTGGCTCAGCAGCAGCCGGGCCGGCAGCGCAGCGAGGTGGTACACGAAATCGAGTGCAGCATCCTGCAAAATTACCCGGACTGCCGGTTCGACCTGAGCGGGTATTTGCGGAGCCTCCCCTTCAACTGCGAGTATCTGAAAAAGCTCTTCAAGAAAGAAACCGGGATGACGCCCCACCAATATCTTATGGAAAAGCGTCTGGAAAGCGCGGCCAACGCGCTGACCATGTCCCGCGGAAAGGGAAGCATCACCGACACCGCGCGGCTGTGCGGCTTCAGTGAGCCGCTGTACTTCTCCCGGTTATTTAAGAAGAAGTACGGCGTGTCCCCCCGTCAATATGCCCAGGAAAACCCAGAGCCTCCCATTACCGACTCGGATACCATGAAGCTCATGCCGTGAGGCGCTTGATCTCCGTGTAGGCAAGGACAAAGGGGGCTACCCCCTTGGCGTCGTTCTCCACCACCGGCTCGGAGATGTAATAGGCGTAGGAACCGTCCCTGCGCCGGTTGTTCTCCGGGCCCAGGCCCGCTACCAGGCAGATTCCGCCCAGGTTCAGGCCGTTTTCGGTGAAGCGCAAATATTTTTCCACAATGCCGCTGAAGGTCTTTTGACCCTTGGCGGCATATTCTTGCTCCAGCGCGCCCAGCCGGGCGCCCTTGAGCATGGCGTAGGCCATCATAGCGCTGCCGCTGGTCTCCAGGTAGTTGCCTTCCCGGCCAATCTGGTCCGGGACCTGGCAATACAGTCCGGTCTCCGGGTCTGCGTACCGGGAAACAGAGGCCATCAGGCCGGTGAAAATTTCAGCCAGCTCCCCCCTGCCCTGCTCCACCGGCACGATCTCCAGCAGATCCGCCAGCGCCACGGCAAACCAACCCAAAGAGCGGAGCCAGAAGTTCTGGGAACATCCGGTCTGCGGGTCCGCCCAAAAGGCGGTGCGGGAGGCGTCGTAGCCATGGTAGTAAAGCCCCGTTTTTTCGTCCCGCATCCGCTGCCGAACGGTGCGGATCTGCCGGACGGTGTCGGAGCAGTCTCCGCCGCCGAAATGGGTGGCGTAAAGGGCTTGGAAGGGCTGGGCCATGTAGATCCCGTCCAGCCAAACCTGGTTGGGATAGATGGCCTTGTGCCAGAAGTTGCCTTCATAGGTCCGGGGCTGGTTTTCCAGCTGCCGGTGGAGAGTGTCCGCCGCCAGGCGGTACTTTTCCTCTCCGGTGGCGTCGTAGAGGGCGAAGAGTACCCGGCCCTCGTTGATATCATCCAGGTTCGCCTTCTCCGGCTCCAGGGTTCGGATCTGTCCGTCCTCCCCCACAAAGTGATCGACGCAGGACCGGACAAAGGCGAAGTACCCCTCCTCCCCGGTAATGCGGGACATCTCCGTTAGGGCGGTGAGCATACACCCGTCGATATAGTTCCAGGACGCCTGTTTCCCCTCCCGGATCTTCTCCATGTTCCAGGCGGTACACTGGGGAGTGGAACGGGCCACCAGGTCCCGGATGAAATCGTCAATTTTCCTGTGATCCATCTGTACCCCTTTCTGCGGTACGGCCCCGCTTCCAAAGGCTTTGCAGATAATGCTTGACGGCGATGAGCAAGCTGTCCAGTCCCATATAGAACAGGCCAAAGAGTACCGGCTCCACGCCCAAAAACAGGGTCTCGGTATCCCCAGTGATCTGGGCAAAGGTCCAGTTGATCAGCGAATAGAGGCAGAACTCCAAAAACAGCAACAGGTAGGCATACAAAATGTTCAGCGGGAAGCTGGCATAGCCCTTCTTGGGGAACATCATGAAGGGACTGTTCTCCCCGGGGGTCTTTTCCAGGAACCGAAGCACATTGTTGGTCATCACATCGGTGACAATGCCCAGGGCCATGCCGGTGACAAAGAGCTGATCCAGCATATTGCCGATATAATTCCCCAGGCCCCAGAGGAAGAAGAAGCACACCGCCCCGGGAAACCAGAACTTGATGAAGATCATCTTCAGCCAGTGGGGAATTTTGAACTTTCCGCCGGACTGGTAGGAGCGCAGCTCCTCGGGAGAAACCTCCGGAGAGTTGGACTCATCGGCATTGACCAGGTCATCTACCGCCTGGGTGTTGAGCTTGTAGTATTCGGACTGCCGCTCGATCTGCTCATGGGCATCCTGCTTGCGTTTTTTCTTGCTCATAATTCTCCTGTCAGCAGGCCGGGAGGCATGGGCCTCCCGTTACCTGTTTGGTTCGCGGGACAGATGCGGATAGACGGATTACGCCTCGGCGGAGATATCGATGGCTTCCATCTTGCCGTTGTCGCCCACATCCACGGAGGTCTTGATTTTCCGGAGCAGCTTGCTGTAGACCGGCAGCAGCGCCGTCAGTCCCAGGGAAATCGCCAGCATCCAGATGTGGACCGACAAGTTGTTGTAGGCATAGGCGATGTAGACCGTGTCAGTGCCAATGACAATGGGGTTGTCCGCCCGGGTGATGGCCGTCAGGATCATCTGACGGTAGTACACATCCGCGAAGATGATCAGACCCACCATGACCACCATCAGCACCAGCATGGGCACATTGACCTTCTTCCGATAGGGGAAGGCGTTGAGGAAGCACATAAACGACAGC
Source organism: uncultured Oscillospiraceae bacterium (assembly GCA_947630345.1). Lineage (GTDB taxonomy): Bacteria > Bacillota > Clostridia > Oscillospirales > Oscillospiraceae > Faecousia. The sequence goes on from CANRHF010000066.1 coordinate 3,653, forward strand.
ATGGACAGCAGCATGGTGGTAAAGCCCGCCAGGCCCATGCCGGCGCCCTGGATCTTGGCCGTGGTGTCGGAGACGTGCATCAGATTCAGGGCATAGAACAGAAACGCCACCACGAAGGCCGCCAGCGGGATCATCTGGGGGCGGCGCTTCAGGGAAACGATAAACTTCCGGCAGAGCTCCTTCACACCGGACAAGAGCTTTTTCCACCAAGGCATGCCGGAGCCTTTTTCTTTCTTGCTCATATCACTTGTCCCCCCTGATCGCGTTGGTAGTCTCCTTGTCGAAGAAGTGCTTTCTGGTAAAGGAGAAGGATGCCGTGTCCCCGGCCTTGTAATTGGCCCAGCCCTTGAGCTTGGCGGAGATCCGCAGGCCCCGCTGGCCGCCGATGTAGCCGTGGACCAAGGTGTTCATGCCCAGGTTTTCGTTGGAGAAGACGGAGACTTTCACATCCGGCCCCTCCACAATGTTCTCCGGACGGACGCCCAGGGTGATGGTCTTGCCCTCGTAGGCCCGGAGGGTCTGCTTTTCCTCGTCCGTCAGCGCCACCTGGAAGTTGGCGCCCACCAGCTTGCCCTCCCGGACCTGCACATCGAAGAAGTTCATGGGCGGCAGGCCGATAAAGCTGGCGACAAAAATATTGTTGGGCGAATCGTACAGCTCCAAAGGCGTACCCACCTGCTGAACATGGCCCATGGACATACACACGATCCGGTCCGCCAGGGTCAACGCCTCGGTCTGGTCGTGGGTGACGTAGAGCATGGTGGCCTGCAGGCGTTTGTGCAGGAGCAGGATCTCCCGCCGGGTCGCGCCCCGGAGCTTGGCGTCCAGGTTGCTCAAAGGCTCGTCAAACAGGAACACCTTGGGGTTCCGGACAATGGAACGGCCCATGGCCACCCGCTGGCGCTGGCCGCCGGAGAGCTGGGCAGGCTTCTTATTCAGCTGGCTGGTCAGACCCAGGATCTCGGCCGCCGCCAGCACCTTTTTGTGGATAACATTGGGGTTTTCCTTGCGCAGCGTCAGGGAAAACGCCATGTTTTCGTAAATGGTCATGTGGCCATACAGGGCGTAGTTCTGGAAGACCATGGCCATGTCCCGGTCCTTCGCCGGGGTGGTGGTGATGTCCTTCCCGTCCAGGAGCAGCTTGCCCTTGGAAATATCCTCCAGACCCGCGACCATCCGCAAGGTGGTGGACTTCCCGCAGCCAGAGGGTCCCACCAGCACGATCAGTTCCCCATCCTTCACGTCCAGATTAAAGTCATAGACCGCCTGAACGTTATTGTCATATATCTTGTCGATATGCTGCAAGCTCAGTGTAGCCATGTCTTCATCTCCTTATGCTGTCTGGGTCTCGAGGGACTTCATGTGGGTGGAAAGCTCCCGGCACTTGTAAAGATTCACCAGAGCGGAGAGGATCAGGCAGACGGCGGAAACCGCCAGGTAGACCACGATCCGAATAAACTGGGCGTCCTCCATCACCGGAATCTCCGCGCCGTTGACCAGAGTCATGGCGGCGTGGGCCTGGCTGGGAATGATGAAAATGCGGGCGATCTGGAGCGCTCCAACGACAAGGAGCAGATAGGAATAGCTCTGCTTGTAGTTCTTGACCCCCTCGGAGGCCAGGAACACCGCCAGCATGAAGATCAGGTTGTACACGATGGAGCCGCCGACCAGGATGGTATAGTAATAGGTGCCCACATCGGACTTATACAGGCTGACGAAGTAGAACACGTTGAACAAAATCCCGATAATCGCCAGGTTTGAAGAAAGGGAATTTTTGGTAAACCTCATTCGGTCTCTTTGGACGCTGCGTTCTTCCGCGGTCATACGGCAGCCCTCCTTCCTTCCTCAATGAGCTTGGACTCCTCCTTCATCAGCAGGACCTTCCACACGGCGTTGGCGATCAGCAGGACGCTGACCAGCAGCATCAGGCCGAAGACCGCGTAGTGGATGTCAAACCAGAAGGTGGATTCGGTGTACAGCGTGCCCCACATCTCGGCGTGTTCCTTCAGCGCGGCGAAATCCACCTGGAGGAACTGGGCCTTGAAGATCTCAATGTAGCTGTGGCCGAAAATGGTGATGTACACGCTGGCGGCCGCGAACAATCCGATGGAAACATAGTTTCCGATATAGTATTTCCGGCGGCTGTGGGTGTTGGTGACAAACAGCAGGCAAGCCAGCAGGATCAGACCGATGCTGTAGATCAGAAAATACTGGTTAAATTCCTGCATATTGTAGTACACGATCGATCCGGGGACGTCCGTCTGGTACAGATTGTTGGGATTGCGCATGGTATCGTACAGGGCGTCATACAGATCGGTCATGATCCCCAGAGAGTAGAGAAACAGCACAACGCTGACCACGATCGCCGCCAGGCAAAGGACCCTTTGCACAGTCAACTGTTTTTTATACATGACGACCTCCTCCCAAGGAAGTATCGTCCCACTCTGCCCGGGCGGCGGAGCCGCCCGGGGCAGTGGGTCATCTTATCCGTTTCGGGCAAATGCCCTTCTTTTTCAGGTCTCGCGATTAGGCCAGGGAATCGTAGTAGGTGAGGTCACGCTGCCAGGCATCCTGCTTCAGCGCCAGGTACTGCTTGCCCATCCAGGTGTCGGAGACAGTAGTGGCGGCAGACTCGGCGTCCTTGATAGCGGCGTCGAAGGTGTAGCCATTGACGATCAGGTCGATGAGCATGTTGTAGTTGTTCTTATCCTGCTTGAACTTGTCGTTCAGCTCGGTGAAGCTGTTGATCCGCTCGTTCTCCACGGAGGTGGTGGGCAGGACGGTGGGCACGATGGTGTACCAGCCGTTGGCAGCCACGGCCAGCTCGGGATGCTTGATGGTGCCCAGAGCGATAGCGGTGGAGATGTAGCCGGCGCCTTCCCGGCCGACCTCATGAGTGCACTGATACTCAAAGGCCTGGCTCTTCACGAAGGACAGGGTGGAACCCAGATAGAACCGGGCGTAGTTGGTGTAGTTGCCGCTGGCCTTCTCCCACAGCTCCTGGTAGGTGGCGTCCGCGATCACGGGCCACTCCTCGCCGTTGAAGTTGAAGGTGACGTAGCTGCCGTCGTCGTTGGTCTTGATGAAGGAATCGGGGCCGTAGCTCATCAGGATCTGGCCCTCATGAGAGTAAGCGAAGTCGATGAGCTTCAGGCAGGCGTTCAGCTTGTCCTGATCGCTGCCCACGCCGGCCTTGGAGATGCCCCAGCCGTCGGTCTTCACGGAACGCCAGGACTCGGTGAACCGCATGTAGACGCCCTCGTCGGAGGTGCCGTCGTACCACCGGGCCACGGGAACCATGACGGCCATGTACTTCTCGCCGTCCTGCAGCTTGGTGTCGTTCAGGATGGTCTGAGTCTGGTTGTAGTCATAGTGCATGAAGCCCAGATCGTTCTCCAGCATGGTGCCGGAGTTCTCATCGGAGCTGTCGATGAAGGACTTGGAGATCAGGCCCTCCTCCACCATGGCGTGCATCCGCTCCATGGCCTTGTAGGTGTCCGCTTCCTGACGGGCATCCTTCAGGGTGCCGTCGGTGCCCACGTACAGGTAATCCTGGCGGGACTCCAGGCCTCGCACGCCGAACAGGGTGCCGGCAAAGCGGAACATATCGACGCGGCGCTGGTTGTTGGCGTCCTCACGGGAGAACAGGCCCTGGACGGAATCGGTGCCGTTGAGGGTCTGGGGGTTGGCGACGACGCAACGGAGCAGGGCTACCAGCTCGTCAGCGTCCCAAGCGGCGTTCTGACCAATGAACAGGTTGGAACGGGTGGTGCCGTAGTAGCCGCCGTAGGCCTCGTCGATGTACTTCCGGAGCATATTGACCGCGGCGACGCCGTCCAGGGAACCGGCCGCGTTCATGTTGGCAATGATGTTGCCGGCGGTGTCATAGTCCTTGGTGACCTGCTCCACACCGGAGCCGTCGGCCTTGACCACATCCACGGTCACCTTGCCAGTGGTGGGCATATAGGGCTCGTAAGCGGCGGCGGCCAGAGATTTGCTGGCGGAGGCGGTGAACTCGCCCTCGCCGTCCAGGAGCTTCACGACCCAGTCCGTCCGCATCAGGGGCATCCGCTCGATGTCGTTGACGCCGTCGAAGTAGGGGCTGAAGTAGATGGCGCCGGTGTCGGTGTTGCCGGTGATGGACAGGCGGACGATGGGGTTGGCGTCCAGATAAGCCTTGAAGTTGGGCATCTGGTCCAGGTACTCGGCCAGGTTGACCAGGCTGCCGGCCTCGCCGTTCTCGCTGAGGAGGGCCGCGGTGCCGCTGACCATGTCCACTTCGCCAAGGCGCTCTTTCCAGTACTCAAATTCCTTGCTGGCGCTGTTGCCCTGGTACTTGTCTTCAAACTTCATGCCCAGCTTGTTTTCCACTTCCACCCAGGTGGGCTTCAGGTCGCCGGCGCGGTAGGTATTGCCATCGGCCAGGGTGATGCCCTCGCCGGCGGTCTCGGCGTCGAAGAACAGGCCGGTCTTGGTGCTGTTGTAGCCAACGGCCATCCGCAGGATGGTGCCCTGAGCGAAGGTCAGCTCGGAAACCGGGGGCTCGGTGGCCTCGGGGCCTTCACCGCCGGAGGTGGCCGTGGGCTGGTTGGGGGTGGATTCCTTGGAACCGGTGGAGGCCGGGGGGACCTCAATGCTGGGGCCGCAGCCGACCAGCAGGCCGGCGATCATCACGACGGCCAGAAGCAGAGAAAGAACAGACTTTACATTTTTCATGGTAATGAATTTCCTCCTAATTCCTTATTTTTGCCGGGTTTTCCCGGAATGCGCACTTATAATGAAAATAGGACGCTTACTCCTTCACGCCGCCCATATTCACGCCCTTGGCGAAATATTTCTGGATGAAGGGATAGATGATCAGGATGGGCACGATGGAGCAGACGATCAGGGCGTAGATCACCGAGTCGGTAGCGTATGCCTCGTTCCATCCTGCCATGACCTCCGAGTCGGTGTACTGCTCCAACCGCAGCCGGATGAAGACCTGCAGGGGCTGCTCGTTGGCGTTGGAGATCATCTGGCGGGCCCAGAAGTAGCCGTTCCAGCGGGAGATGGCAAAGAACAGTGCTACCGTGGCAATGGTGGATTTGCTCATGGGGATGTACACCTGGGTCATCACCTGGAATTCGCTGGCGCCGTCCACGATAGCGGCCTCCTCGATCTCCGAGGGGACGCCCTCAAAGGCGTTGCGCAGCAGGATGATGTTCATGGCCGCCATGCCCATGGCGATGACCACCAGCCACTTGTCGTCCATGATGCCCATGGCGTTGAACACCTTCTGGGTGTCCAAGTAGTTCAGGTACTGGGGCACGATGCCGGCGGAGAACCACATGGTGAACACCAGGAAGAAGTTGAAGAACTTCCGGAACAGCAGCCGCCGCTTGCTCAGGGCGTAGGCGCCCAGAATGGACACCAGCATGGCCCAGATGGTGCCGAAGAGGGTCAGGAACAAGGTGTTGGAATAGGCGTTCCAGAACATATTGTCCCCAAACATCCGGGCAAAGGCCTCAAACTGCAGACCCTTGGGAAACAGGACCACCTCGCCGTATTCCACCGCGCTGCGGCTGGACAGGGAGGCCGACACCGCGTACACAAACGGGTACAGGCAGCACAGGGCGAACATGGTCAGCAGGGTGTAGCTAATGATCTTGAATATCAGCTCAGAGATCTCAAGTTTTCTTTTCATTGCGCACCCTCCTTAGTAAAGCGACGTGTTGGAGGCCTTCCTGGCGATGGTGTTCGCGCCGATGACCAGCAGCATCCCGATGACGTTGTTCATCATCTCTGCCGCCGAGGCTATGCCGGTGCCCGCGCCGCCGCTGCCCATGCCCTGCCGGTTGGCGAAGGTGGAGACCACATCGGCGGTGACGTAGGTATTGGTGTTGTACAGCAGCAATACCTTCTCATAGCCGATGTTCAGCAGGGAGCCGATCCGGGTGATGAGCATGATGACCACCGTGGACAGAATGCTCGGCAGAACCACATACCGCATCTGAGCCATCTTGTCCGCGCCGTCGATCTGCGCGGCCTCATAGCTCGTGGGCGAAATGGCGATGATCGCGGAGAAGAACACGATGCTGTCGTAGCCCGCTGTCTCCCAGATACCGCTGATCTGATAGATCGAGCGGAAGAAGGAAGGCAGGTTCAGCAGGCCTGCGTTGGCCACATCCTTGCTGATAAAGCCGACGTTGGACAGGAACTGGCTGATGATGCCCATGCCGGTGGTCAGAGATCCCTGCTTCACCAGCATGGTGACCAGAGAGGTCATGACGACGGTAGACATGAACTTCGGCAGGTAAGTCAGTACCTGGAAGACGCTTCGGGCGATGTTCGAACGAATCTCGTTGAAGAACAGTGCCAGGATAATGGGGATGGGGAATCCGAATCACAGGCCATAGAAGCTCAGGATGAATGTGTTGC
>CANRHF010000067.1 GCA_947630345.1 uncultured Oscillospiraceae bacterium
TCCATCATGGGCAAGGCCCTGGCGGATCCCGAGCGGCCCTTCGTGGCCATCCTGGGCGGCGCCAAGGTCTCCGACAAGCTCAACGTCATCAATAACCTCTTGGAGAAGGTGGACACCCTGATCATCGGCGGCGGCATGGCCTACACCTTCCTGGCCGCCAAGGGCTGCGGCGTGGGCAAGAGCCTGCTGGACGAGGAGAAGATCGACTACTGCAAGGACATGATGGCCAAGGCCGAGGCCAAGGGCGTCAAGCTCCTGCTGCCCATCGACACCGTGGTGGCGGACGCCTTCCCCGATCCCATCGACGGGCCTGTGGAAGTGGAGACGGTTGCTTCCGACGCCATTCCTGCGGACAAGATGGGTCTGGACATCGGCGAGAAGACCCGGGAGCTGTTCGCCGGGGCTGCCAAGGCCGCCAAGACCGTGGTTTGGAACGGACCCATGGGCGTGTTTGAGAACCCCACCCTGGCCAAGGGCACCATCGCCGTGGCCCAGGGCCTGGCCGAATCCGACGCCGTGACCATTGTTGGCGGCGGCGACAGCACGGCTGCCTGCGAGCAGCTGGGCTTTGCCGACAAGATCACCCACATTTCCACCGGCGGCGGCGCGTCTCTGGAGTTCCTGGAGGGCCTGGAGCTGCCCGGAATCGCCTGCCTGGAAGACAAGTAAAATATTTCCCCCATTCGCCCGGCCGGGGGGAGCCTCCCCCGGCCGGCCTTTTGACCAAGCCATAACACAGAAAATTCTCATCGGGTCAATCCCGGATGTCAACATAATAAAGGAGTATCATTTATGAATAGAAAATATCGCAGAACGGTGATCGCCGGCAACTGGAAAATGAACAAGACCCCCAGCGAGACCAAGGAATTTATGACCGCCCTGAAGGGGATGCTGCCCCGGGGCCGGTGGTGTGACATTGCCCTGTGCGTGCCCGCCGTGTGCATTCCCGCCGCCGTTCGGGCCATGCGGGAGACTCGGGTGAGCATCGGCGCGGAGAACTGCAATTCCAATCCCTCCGGGGCTTACACCGGGGAGATCTCCACGGGGATGCTGCTGGACGCCGGCTGCAAATATGTAATTATCGGCCACTCCGAGCGCCGGGCCATGGGCGAGACGGATCAGCAGATCAACGCCAAGGTCCTGGCGGCGCTGAACGCCGGGCTCATCCCCATTTTGTGCTGCGGCGAGAGCCTGGAGCAGCGGGAGGCCGGGATCACCAGCGAGTGGATCGCCATGCAGATCAAGCTGGCCCTCCAGGGCGTGCCCGAGGACAAGATCCGCAAGGTGGTCATCGCCTACGAGCCCATCTGGGCCATCGGCACCGGCCGGACCGCCACCCCGGAGCAGGCCGAGGAGGTCTGCGAACATATCCGGGTGGTGGTGCGCAAGCTCTACAGTTCCAAGAACGCCCGGGCCATCTCCATTCTCTACGGCGGGTCCATGAACGAGAAGAATGCCTACGAGCTGCTGGCCCAGCCGGATATCGACGGCGGCCTGATCGGCGGCGCTTCCCTGGTGCCGGAGAAGTTCGTCCAGATCATCGAGGCCGCCAACCAGCCCACGGACTAATCGGCGTGCCGCCGCGGTCAATGCGCGCCAAGCCTGGCGGTAATCGATCCATCTGCTGGGCCTGCCCGGTATCGATTGTGCGATTTACACGGGACCGGCGGCGCTGTGGCCGCTGAGAACGGCCCAAAAGCCTCCATATCAAAGGAGCAAAAAGAATGAACACCCTTCTTCTGCCCGCCGTCGACCCCCGGACGCCGGAGATCGCGGCGGCGCTGATCCGGGACGGGAAGCTGGTGGCCCTGCCCACGGAGACCGTCTACGGCCTGGGGGCGGACGGCCTCAATGAAGCGGCGGTGGCGGAGATTTTCCGGGTCAAGGGCCGTCCCCAGGACAATCCTTTGATCCTCCACGTCACCGGCATGGCCCAGGCGGAGCGGTACTGCCATTCCATTCCGGCTTGCGCCTATACCCTGGCGGAGCGGTTTTGGCCGGGTCCCCTGACTATGGTGCTGCCCGCCCGGGACTGTATTCCGAAGCGCACCACCGCCGGGCTGGACACGGTGGCCATCCGCTGCCCGGAGACGGCGGTGACCCGGCGGATCATTGAACTATCCCAGACGCCCATCGCGGCGCCGTCGGCCAATCTCTCCGGCAAGCCCTCCACCACCACCGCCCAGCATGTGCTGGCGGATCACGACGGCCGCATTCCGGCAATTGTGGACGGCGGCCCATGCCGGGTGGGGGTGGAATCCACCATTGTAGACCTGACGGAGGACACGCCCCGTCTGCTCCGCCCCGGTGGGATTTCCCGGGAGGCGCTGGAGGCGGTTTTGGGCAGCCTCCAGGTGGACCGGGCGGTGCTGGGAAGCATCGACCGGGACGCGGTGGTGAAGGCCCCCGGCATGAAATACCGCCACTACGCCCCCCAGGGCAAGGTGATCATCGTCCGGGGGAGCAGTCCGGCGGCGGCCCGGTACGTCCATGACCATTTTGCCCCCGGAGATCGGGTGCTGTGCTTCCAGGAGGAGCTTCCCCTTTACGGGGACTGCCGACCCCTGGCCTATGGCCGGGAAGCCGAACCCGAGACCCTGTCCGCCGGCCTTTTTTCCGCTCTGCGGGAGCTGGACAGCCCCCAAATCCAGCGGATCTTTGCCCGCTGCCCCGCCGGAAATGGCGTGGGCTTCGCGGTGGCCAACCGCCTGGCCAAGGCGGCGGCTTTCACCTTTGTGGACGCGGAGGAAGCGCCATGATCGTGGGCATTACCGGCGGCACCGGCTGCGGGAAGTCCACGGCTCTGCGGGCGGTGTCGAATTTGGGCGGACTGTGCCTGGACTGCGACGAAATTTACCATGAGCTGCTTGCCACCGACCACCGGCTGCTCGCCGCCATCGAGGCCCGGTTCCCGGGCACAGTGGAAAATGGAACTTTGCTGCGGCGGAAGCTGGGGACCCTGGTCTATGGGGATCCCCAGGCCCTACAGGATCTGAACCAGATCACCCACGGGGCGGTGAAGGCCCGGGTAAAGGCCCTTTTGCGGGAAAAGCAGCCTTCTTTTGCCGCCATCGACGCCATCGCCCTGTTTGAGGGGGGCTTGGCGGCGCTGTGCGACGTCACCGTGGCGGTGACCGCCCCGCCGGAGGACCGGCTGGCCCGGATCATGGCCCGGGACGGTGTGACCCGGGACTATGCCCTTTCCCGAATCCGGGCCCAGCAGCCGGAATCGTTTTACCGGGCCCGGTGCGATCACTGCCTGGAAAACCGGGGCACGGAGGCGGAATTTTTGGAGACGTGCCTGGTTTTTTTCCGAAAACTGGCCACCCTATAATGAAGAAAAATAATGTGAATAGGAGCGAACACCATGACGACTGACGAACTGCGGGAAAAACTCACCTACACCAAGAAAAACGGCTACACCCTGCTCACGCCGGAGCAGCGGGCGGAGATGAACGCCTACGCCAAGCGGTACGCCGCCTTTATGGACCAGTGCAAGACCGAGCGGGAGGCCACCTCCTGGGCGGAGGCGGAGGCCCAGGCCAAGGGCTTCCAGCCCATGACCCCCGGCAAGGCGCTGAAACCCGGCGATAAGGTCTATCTGAACAACCGGGGCAAGAACATCTACCTGGCGGTGATCGGCTCCGCCCCCCTGGAGGAGGGCATGAACCTCTGCGCCGCCCACATCGACTCCCCCCGGCTGGACTTAAAGCCCATGCCGCTGTATGAGGACAGCGAGTTTGCCTATTTCAAGACCAATTACTACGGCGGCGTGAAGAAGTACCAGTGGCCCACCATTCCCCTGGCCCTCCACGGCGTGGTCAGCTTGAAGGATGGCAGCGTCGTCACCGTCAAGGTGGGCGAGGACCCGGAGGATCCGGTGCTGTTCATCACGGACCTGATGATCCACCTGGCCCGGGAGCAGATGCAAAAGTCCCTGGCCGAGGGCATCGCCGCCGAGCAGCTCAATGTCCTGCTGGGCACCGAGCCTCTGGAAGGAGAGGGCGCGGACCTGGTGAAGCTGAACATCCTGCGGATCCTCAATGAGAAGTACGGCATTACCGAGGCGGACTTCCGCTCCGCCGAGCTGACCATGGTGCCCGCCGGCAAGTGCCGGGAGGCGGGCCTGGACCGGAGCCTGCTCAGCGCCTACGGCCATGACGACCGGGTCTGCGCCTATGCCGCCCTGGAGCCCATTCTGGAGCTGGAAAACCCCGTCCACACCTGCGTGTGCGTGCTGGCGGACCGGGAGGAGATCGGCTCCGTGGGCATTTCCGGCATGCAGAGCCGGGCCTTCGACACCTTCGTGGCGGATATCTGCAACGCCTTGGACGCCGACCCCAACCAGGTGCTGAAAAACTCCTTCTGCCTGTCCTCTGACGTGGCCAACGCCTACGACCCCACCTTTGCCGACGCCTTTGACCGCCGGAATACGAGTTATGTTAACTATGGCGTGGCCATCATGAAGTACACCGGCCGGGGCGGCAAGAGCGGCGCCTCCGACGCCTCCGCCGAGGCCCTAGGCCATGTCCGCAAGGCCCTGGACGGGGCCGGGGTCCTGTGGCAGATCAATACCATCGGCCGGGTGGACCTTGGCGGCGGCGGGACCGTCGCCGGCTTCATGGCCAACCGGAACATCGTCACCGTGGACGCCGGCGTGCCCCTGCTGGGGATGCACGCGCCCATGGAGTTGGTGGGCAAGCTGGACGCCTATATGATGATGAAAGCCAGCCTGGCCATTTACGAAGTGTAACCAAAAACCCTGCCCGCCTGGGGTACCCCCAGGCGGGCATAAAACAAAATTTGAAAAGAACACATCATGCTTTCATTACAAAGTTATTTGAATGATCCGTGCGCAGCGGCGAGTCTTCCCTATTGGAAGCAAAATAGGATCGCGGTGCCCGGAAATAGGAAATCATTCATGACAGAGATCTGCCCAACGGCGCGTTGGATGATTATAACGATGAGCCATACTTTCGGCTCTATCATGATCTGAAAAATATCAAGGAAACAGCTGGGAGCGACATCGAAATCGTCCAAACAAATCAGGTCAGCGCGTTTGTCCATCTCATCAACGCATGCTATTCAGATTTAAGCGTTACAGCAGCGCAAATTGAGGCATACCAGCAAACGCCTGTTTACTGTCCCGAACTGTGGATTTTATTGAAAGAGAAGCCGTCCGGAGCGGTGATCGCGGGTGGTATCGCTGATTATGACAAAGAGATCGGCGAGGGGACCTTAGAGTGGATACAAGTCCTTCCCGGCTACAGAAGGCGTGGATATGGGCAGATCGTTGTGAACGCTCTGCTTGCGAAAATGCAAGGCGTGGCCAAATTCGCGACTGTATCCGGCAAAGTGAATAGCCCTTCTAACCCGGCGGACTTCTATCGAAAGTGCGGTTTTACAGGAAACGACATTTGGCATATCCTTACAAAAAACCACGCTTAAATTTTCTTCATCTCCCACTGCTCAAACAGAACCTAAGAAACAGGCCGCCCAGTTCACCGGCTCCCCGGCGAACTGGGCGGCCTTTGATCTTCACACAAAAAGGGACAGGCATTTTCCCCTTTTCCCAGGAAAACGGACAAACCGGGGCGAATAGAGTTGCCATGGAGGTGAGGCGTATGAACGCCGCCGTATGGCTGATGCTCAGCGGGCTGCTGTACTCCCTACAGCTGTCCAGCGGGAGCTTTCCCCGGCCCCTGACGGCTCAAGAGGAGCAGCACTACCTGGCCCTGGTCGCCCAAGGGGACCTGGAAGCCCGGAATATTCTGATCGAACGGAACCTGCGCCTGGTGGCCCATATCATGAAAAAGTACTACACCCAAACCGCCGACCAGGAGGATCTGATCTCCATCGGCACCATCGGCCTCATCAAGGGAATCACCACCTTTGACGCGGCCAAGGGCGTGCGGCTGGCCACCTACGCCGCCCGGTGCGTGGAAAACGAGATCCTGATGTACTTCCGCAGTCAGCGCAAGTCCAGCCAGGACGTTTCCCTGTCGGATTACATCGAGACCGGAGCGGACGGGGCGGCCCTGTCGCTGATGGACGTGGTCAGCGACGACGAGGACCTGCTGGAGCGGGTCAGCAGCCGGGAGACCCGGCAGGAGCTGCTCCAGGCGGTGGACCGGTGCCTGACGGAGCAGGAGCGGCAGGTGATCGTCATGCGCTACGGTCTGGGGGGACGGGCGCCCAGCCGCCAGCGGGAGGTGGCTCAGGCCATCGGCATCAGCCGAAGTTACGTCTCCCGGATCGAGAAGCGGGCCCTGGAAAAGCTCCGGCGGGCGCTGGAGGAGCCGTAAAAACCCGCCGTTTTCAAAACGGCGGGTTGGCTCAGGTAATGCCCTGAGTCTCCAGCAGCTCCACCACGCCCTGGCCCCGGGCGGTGAGGGCCATGCTTCCCCGGAGGGGAAAGCCGGCATAGGCGCTGTAATCGAAGCGGGCCAGGGGCCGGTCGAAGTCCAGGCTGACCAGGCCCTTTCGCTCCAGAAGCCGGAGGATCAAGCTGTATTCCTCCGGCGATCGAAGATCGTCCTCCAGATAGACCGGCTCCTCGTCCCCGGCCCGCCGGGCCACCGGCAGGAAGGGAATTTGCCCCAGCCTGTTCAGCATTTCCACTTCTCCCGGGGTCAGCTCTAAGCTGCCCCGGCAGCCGGGGCAGCCGCCGCAATTTTGACAGGTTTCACAGGTATCCATATTCATTCCTCCGTTTTTAGTATACCCGGGTCCCGGGGAAATTGTCAAGACTGAAAATACCGTTGCAATTTTTGGAGAAATGGGTTATACTGTGGATAGTCTCAAGCAAAGGAGTGGTTGCGTTGACCAAGTATGAGATCACCCAAGAAAACTATGAGGAGCTGGTGACCAAGTCCGAAAAGCCGGTGCTGCTGGACTTCTGGGCGACCTGGTGCGGCCCCTGCCGGATGGTCTCCCCGGTGCTGGACGAGATCGCCGAGGAGAACGAAAACCTGGTGCTGGGCAAGATCAATGTGGACGAGCAGGGCGCTCTGGCGGCCCAATTCCGGATCGTCAGCATCCCCACCATGATCCTGATGGACCACGGCGAGCAAGTGGAAAAGGTGATCGGCTACCGTCCCAAGGAGGAGCTCAAGGAGCTGCTGGGTATCTGACAAAAAACCGGACGGCGTCCCCGTCCGGTTTTTTCTGAGAGGAACGTGTACATGGAAAAGAACTACCGCCCCACCATCTATGCCTGCTTTGTGGGCTATGTGGTGCAGGCCATCGTCAATAATTTCGCGCCGCTGCTGTTTCTGACCTTCCAGCGGCGCTACGGCATTCCCTTGGAGCGGATTACGCTGCTGGTTTCCTTGAATTTTGGGGTGCAGCTGCTGGTGGACCTGCTGTCCGTCAAGTGGGTGGACCGGCTGGGCTACCGGGCCAGCATGGTGCTGGCCCACGGGGCCGCCGCCCTGGGGCTGATCCTTCTGGCGGTCCTGCCGGGGCTGCTGCCGGACCCCTACTGGGGCCTGCTGGTGGCCGTGGTGTGCTACGCCCTGGGGGGCGGGCTGCTGGAGGTGACGGTGAGCCCCGTGATGGAGGCCTGCCCCACGGAGAACAAGGCTGGGGCCATGAGCCTGCTCCACTCCTTCTACTGCTGGGGCCATATGGCCGTGGTGCTGCTGAGTACCGGCTTTTTCGCCCTGTTTGGGGTGGAGAAGTGGCCGATTTTGGCGCTCCTCTGGGCCCTGGTGCCCCTGGGGAACCTGTTTGCCTTCACCCGGGTGCCCATCGCCGGGCTGCTGCCCGAGGGGCAGCGGGAAATGGGCCTGCCCGCCCTGCTGAAAAATGGCCTATTCTGGACGCTGTTTCTGCTGATGCTCTGCGCCGGGGCCTGCGAGCAGGCGGTGAGCCAGTGGGCCTCCCTCTTTGCCGAGGAGGCTCTGGGGGTAGAAAAGACGGTGGGCGATCTGGCGGGACCCATGTTCTTTGCCGGGATGATGGGCCTGTCCCGGGCCATCTACGGCAAATTGGGGGACCGGCTGCCATTGGAAAAAAGCATCGCCGTCTGCGGAGCAGCGTGCCTGGGGGCCTACCTGCTGATTGCCGGGTCCCCCATTCCCGCCCTGGGCCTGCTGGGCTGCGGGCTGTGCGGCTTTAGTGTGGGCATTTTGTGGCCGGGGACCTTCTCCATGGCCGCCCGAGCCCTCCCTACCGGAGGAACGGCCCTGTTTGCCCTGCTGGCCCTGGCGGGGGACCTGGGCTGCTCCGGCGGCCCCACCTATGTGGGCCTTCTCTCCGGGGCCCTGGGCCTGCGGACGGGCATTGCCTGGGGCTGCGTGTTTCCGGTGCTGCTGCTCGTAGGGCTGTGGGGAAAAAGGAAGCTCTCTACCCCTGGCCCAAAATAGAGACGACCCGCAGAGGAATCCCCCGTTTTTCGCACTGCTCGATGACAAACCGGGTCCCCGGGGAGCGCCCGTCCCAGAAGGCCAGGACCATATCCGCCTGTTCAATGATGGTGATGTTCCGCCGCAGGGGCGCCGCCTTTCCAAAGCGCCGATAGTCCGGCAGATATTCCGTCAGCTTTAGATGGTTCTCCACGGCGCAGTCCCTGGCGGAGCGGTCCACCCCCTGGGCGCCGCCGCTGATGATCTCGGTGGTCTCCCGGGGAAGATAGTCCATTAGATCGGGCACGGACAGCGACCGGGACCCGATGACCGCGACTTTCATAGCGTTCCCTCCAATTTAGATATACAATATATCTATTTTGAACATAATACCACATTATTTCCATAAAATAAACACACCAAAACCATTTTGAGGTGTTTTTTATGGCAGTGAAAAGCGTTTCTATCCGCATTGAGCAGGAGATGCTCGACAAGCTAAGCTATGTTGCCGAGTACGAGGGTCGGAGCCTAAACAGCCACATCCTGGTCCTGATCCGCCGGGACATCCAGAATTTTGAGAAGACCTGGGGCCCCATCACCGGCCAGATCGGCAAGGACGTGAACGTGAAGCCCTCCAAGCACAGCCCGGCGTGAAAATTTCCCCTTGTAAACATTCGGAAAATGTGTTACCATAAGGCGGAAATCCATTCTTTTTCCCCAACAGGAGGCACTATGAGTCACTTTGGGCCAATTTAGCCGTTCCTTCCAAGCAAATGACGATTTGATTTTTGGAGGGAATATTATGTCAACTTTACAGGAAGAGATCCGCCGCCGCCGGACCTTTGCCATCATCTCCCACCCCGACGCCGGCAAGACCACCCTGACGGAAAAATTTCTGCTCTACGGCGGGGCCATCGCCCAGGCCGGGGTGGTCAAGGGCAAGAAAAACGCCCGTGCCGCCACCTCGGACTGGATGGAGATCGAGAAGCAGCGGGGCATCTCCGTCACCTCGTCGGTGATGCAGTTCCAGTACGGCGGTTTTTGCATCAATATTTTGGACACCCCGGGCCACCAGGACTTTTCGGAGGATACCTACCGCACCCTCATGGCGGCGGACTCCGCCGTGATGGTCATTGACGGCAGCAAGGGCGTGGAGGCCCAGACCCGGAAGCTGTTCAAGGTCTGCGCCATGCGGCGCATCCCCATTTTCACCTTCATCAACAAGATGGACCGGGACAGCAAGGACCCCTTCGACCTTCTGGACGAGCTGGAGCGGGAACTGGGCATCGAGACCTACGCCATGAACTGGCCCATCGGCTCCGGGAAGGACTTCCAGGGGGTCTACGACCGGGAGAACAGTCAGCTTCTGTTTTTCTCCGGGGTTTCCGGGAAGAACCGGGCGGAAAAACAGGCCATCGACCTGTACGATCCCCAGGTAGACGGTATTTTGGGGCCGGAAAAGCATGCCCAGCTCATCGACGATGTGGAGCTGCTCTCCGCCGGCCGGGAGCTGGACCTGGAGGAGGTCCGCGGGGGGCGGCTGAGCCCGGTGTTTTTCGGCTCCGCCCTGACCAATTTCGGCGTGGAGCCTTTTTTGGAGGAATTTCTGCGGATGACGCCCCCGCCCCTGTC
>CANRHF010000068.1 GCA_947630345.1 uncultured Oscillospiraceae bacterium
CAAAAAACGCTTGTTTTTTACAGAGATGTATGGTACAATATTTGTGGAAAAATGCGCCCTTTTTCGGGGCTTTTTTTGCCTATTCCACATCTGAAAGGAGCCGACTATGTATTCGTCCGCCTATGTTTGGGCCAAGGTCCTGAGCCATATGGAAGAGCGTCTGGGAGCCGTCACCGTTTCGGCCTGGTTCGACGACGCGGAGGTGGTGGAGCTCAACGAGGAGCATTTGATTTTGTACTCCTCCTCGGACTTTCGCCGGGAGATCATCCGCCGCCGCTGTACCGAATACATCCAGGACGCCCTCAAGGAGATTTTCAACTCCGACGCCAAGCTCATCGTCTACGGCGACGAGGAGCTGTCCGCCTTCAAGTCCAAGGGGAAGACCCTCACCGCCATGGACTTCAACCCCCAGTTTTCCTTCGACAATTTCGTGGTGGGCCCCTCCAACCGGTTTGCCCACGGCGCCGCCATGGCGGTGACCAACCATCCTGGGCAGGTCTACAACCCCCTGTTTATCTATGGCCCCGCCGGGGTGGGGAAGACCCATCTGCTCTACGCCATTGCCAACGGGGTCCGGCGCCAGAAGTCTGACGCCAACATCGTCTACATCAAGGGGGACGAATTTACCAACGAGCTGATCTCCGCCATCCGCAGCGGCAAAAACGTGGAGTTCCGCAGCAAATACCGGGAGGCGGATCTGTTTCTCATCGACGATATTCAGTTTATCGCCGGCAAAGAGTCCACCCAGGAGGAGTTTTTCCACACCTTTAACAAACTTTATGAGGAGCACAAGCAAATCGTCATGACCTCCGACCGGAAGCCCAGCGATATGCTGACCCTGGAAAACCGCTTAAAGACCCGGTTCGAGTGGGGTCTGCTGGCGGACATCCAGCCCCCGGACTACGAGACCCGGATGGCGATCCTGAAAAACAAGGCCAGCTCCTTAGGGCTACAGCTTTCCGACGACGTGTGCAACTACATCGCCATCAACGTCACCAACAACGTCCGGCAGATTGAGGGCACGGTGAAAAAAATCCTGGCCTACCGGGACTTAAACGACATGCCTCTGGACCTGCCCAACATTTCCCGGGCCATTGACGATATGTTCAAGAGCGAAGGCAGCGCTCTGCCCACCCCCAGCCTGATCATCAGCCAGGTATGCAAGTTCTACTCCATCGACGAGGCGGTGCTTCGGGGCACCCTGAAAAACAAGGGCACCACCGAGGCCCGGCAGGTGGCCATCTATTTGATCCGGAAGCTGACCAATCTCAGCCTGCCGGACATCGGCAAGGAATTCTCCCGGGACCACTCCACCATCCTCTACGCCATCCGCAAGGTAGAGGTATCCCTGCAGAGCGGCAACGCCACCCTGCAAAATAACATCCGGGATATTACGGCCAACATCAACTCCTGCCTGTGAGTAAAAACGCTTCCACAGCTTTTCCTTTTGTGGAAAAAACAAGCTGTGGAAAAGCAAGCGCAAAAATTACGGATCTTTTGCCTGTTGAAAACCTGGATGCTGACTTTCTTTTCCTGTGGAAAAAAAGGCCTTGAAAGCGCTGTACTTTTCCCGGTTTTCCACATAACTTTTCCCTACTAAGGCTATTACTTCCTTAACTTATGATAAATATATATATCTATTTTATTTTACAGAAAGAGGGATTCCAAGATGCAATTTACCTGTGAAAAAAGCGCCCTGTCTCTGGCCTTCAGCGTAGCCGGAAGAACCGTCGCCCAGAAAAGTGCCCTGACCGCTCTGGAGGGGATCCTCTGCCGGGCGGGAAATAAAGAACTGCGTTTCACCGGCTTTAACATGGAAACCGCTATCACCTATGCCGTGGAGGCGGAGGTGGATCGGGAGGGCTCCTGCATTCTCCCGGCCCGGCTCTTTGGAGATATCGTCCGCCGCCTGCCGGAGGGACCGGTGACGGTAGCCGTAGACAATCAATTTAAAGTCTCCATCAAGGGCGGCTACGCCGCCTTCCAGATCTCGGCCCAGTCATCCGAGGACTACCCGGAGCTGCCCGACGTGGGGGAGGGCCGGGGGGTCCGCATCCCCCAGGGCGCCATGAAGGAGCTGATCAACGGCACCATCTTCGCCGTGTCCGACAATCAGAGCAGGCCGGTCCACACCGGCGTGAAATTCGAGGTGGAGCCGGACGCGGTCTCCGCCATCGCCGTGGACGGCTTCCGGCTGGCCCGGCGGCGCTACGCTACCGAGAGCTCCCTGGACCGGCGGATGAGCTTTGTGGTCCCCGCCCAGGGCCTGCGGGAGGTGGAGAAAATCCTCCAGGATTCCGAGGAGGAGCTGACCTTCCAGCCCGGGCAGAAGCACATTCTCTTCCAAATCGGCAGCGCCACCCTGATCTGCCGGCTGCTGGAAGGGGAATTTCTGGACTGGCGGCGGGTAGTCCCGGCGGAGAGCCCCATCAAGCTCACCGCCAACATCGCCGACCTGACCGCCTCCATTGAGCGGGTGGGGCTCATTGTGTCGGAAAAGTATAAAAGCCCGGTGCGCTGCCTGTTTTCCAACCAGGAGGTGTACTTCAAGACCAACACCGCCATCGGCGCGGCGGAGGACCAGTGCGCCATTGCCGGAGACGGCAAGGAGCTGGAGATCGGCTTCAACGGCAGCTACCTGACCGACGCCCTCCGGGCGGCCCCCGGGGAGGAGGTCATGCTGGAGCTGACCAACGGCGTCAGTCCCATGGTGCTGACCCCCGTGGAGGGCAAGTACGACTTTTCCTATATGATCCTGCCGGTGCGGCTGCGCAATTCCTGAGTAAACCCAAAGGAGGGGCCCCATGAAAGTAATCGTCAAGAAAAAACGGCCCGGCGGGGAGATCGAGATCCCCATTTCCACCGAATATATCAAGCTGGACGCCGCCTTGAAGCTCTGCGGCGCGGCCCCCACCGGCGGCGCCGCCAAATACGAGATCCAGGAAGGCGGCGTGCTGGTCAACGGGCTGGTCTGCACCATGCGGGGCAAGAAGCTCTATCCCGGGGACAGCCTGGTGTTTTTGGACCAGCGCTACCGAATCTGCCGGAATGCGGCTGAATAGTCTGACCCTCCGGAATTTCCGGAACTACCGGGAATCCGCCCTGACCTTTTCCCCGGGGGTGAATCTGATCCTGGGGGACAACGCCCAGGGAAAGACCAATCTTTTAGAGGCCATCGCCTTTTTGGGCTCGGGAAAGAGCTTTCGGACCCAGAAGGGGGCGGAGCTGATCCGCTTTGACCAGGAATTCGGGGAATTGGAGGGCAGCGTCTTCTCCCAGGAGCGGGCGCAGAGCCTGCGCTGGATTCTTTTCCCTGGAAACCGGCCCCGGCAGTGCTTCCGAAACGGGGCCAAAAAAAAGTCCGCCGCCGATCTGGCGGGGGTGCTGCAAACGGTGCTGTTCTGCCCCGAGGATCTGATGGTGCTGCGGGCCGGCGCCGCGGCCAGGCGGCGGCTGGGGGACGGGGCGCTGTGTCAGCTCCGACCCAACTATGAGGCGGCGCTTTCCGAATACGGTCGCATTTTGGAGCGGAAAAGCCGGATTTTAAAGGACCGGTTTGAAACGCCCGCCCTTTTGGACCTGCTCCCAGAGTACGACGCCCAGCTGTGCCGGGTGGGGGCGCTGCTGATCGCCTACCGGGCTCGGTTTTACGATTCCCTGGGAAAAGCCGCCGGGGCATACCACGGCCATTTTTCCGGCGGAGGGGAGGACTTCCGCCTGGAATATAAGACCGTCTCCACCGTCAAGGATCCCTTCGCCCCGGTAAGCGTCCTGGAAGGGCAGATTCGGGCGCATCTGGAGTCCCACCGCCGGGGGGAGCTGGAATCGGCCCAGTGTCTCACCGGCCCACACCGGGACGATTTTGAGGTGTCCCTCTCCGGGCGGAATTTGAAGCAGTTCGGCTCCCAGGGCCAGGTGCGCACCGCCGCCATCAGCCTGAAGCTGGCCCAGCGGGAGCTGATGGGCAAAGCCAGCGGGGAGACGCCGGTTTTATTATTGGACGACGTGCTGTCCGAGCTGGACCCCGGGCGGCAGGATTTTGTACTCAATCAAATTTCCGGCGGCCAGGTGTTCATCACCTGCTGCGAGCCGGGGCGGTTCTCCAAATTGGGAAAAACCGTGTTGATCAAGGGCGGCCAGGCCGTGGATGGCCCGGAGCCCGGGTAGCATTGTAAGGAGGAATTTATGTCTGACCAGGAAAAAAACGCTCTGGAAGCCTACGACGGTTCCCAGATCCAGGTTTTGGAGGGGCTGGAGGCGGTCCGGAAGCGCCCGGGCATGTATATCGGCTCCACCTCCGCCTCGGGACTGCACCATCTGGTCTATGAGATCGTGGACAACGCCATCGACGAGGCTTTGGCGGGGTTCTGCAAGCACATCACCGTGACCATCAATCCGGGCAACTCCATCACCGTCACCGACGACGGCCGGGGCATCCCCGTGGACATTCAGCCCCAGACCGGAAGGCCGGCTCTGGAAGTGGTGTACACCGTACTCCACGCCGGCGGCAAATTCGGCGGTGGGGGATATAAGGTCTCCGGCGGTCTCCACGGCGTGGGCGCTTCGGTCGTCAACGCCCTGTCCGAATGGCTCCAGGTCCGGGTCCACAAAAACGGCCAGATTTACCAGATGCGCTTCTCCCGGGGAGACATCACCCAGGAAATGACCGTGGTGGGCAAAACCGACCACACCGGCACGGAGGTCACCTTCCAGCCGGATCCGGAGATGTTCGACACCCTGGAATACGACTATGAAGTTCTCCGCACCCGGATGCGGGAGGAGGCGTTTCTGAACGCGGGGCTCACCATTACCATCACCGACCGCCGGGAGGAGGAGCCGGTGAGCCACACCATGTGCTACGAGGGCGGAATCCGGGAGTTTGCCGCCTGGTGGAACCGGAACAAGACCCCCCTCCATGACGACGTGATCTACATGAGCGGAAGCAAGGGCGACGCCTCCGCCGAAATCGCCATCCAGTACAATGACGGCTATAACGAGCTGATCCAGAGCTTCGCCAACGACGTGCACACCCCCGAGGGCGGCATGCACGAGACGGGCTTCAAGGCGGCGCTGACCCGGGTGCTCAACGCCTACGGCGTGAAGTACGGGATCATTAAGGGGGAGGACAAGGTCTCCGGCGAGGACTGCCGGGAGGGCATCACCGCCATCATTTCGGTGAAGCTCACCGACGCCCAGTTCGAGGGCCAGACCAAGGCCAAGCTGGGCAACGCCTATATTCGGACATTGGTTGATTCCATCGTCAACGACCAGCTCTCCACCTATTTGGAGGAGAATCCCCAGACCGCCAAAATTCTCCTGGACAAGGCCATGACCGCCAACCGGGCCCGGGAGGCCGCCCGGAAGGCCCGGGACTCCATCCGCCGGAAGACGGCCCTGGGCGGCGCCGCCATGCCCGACAAGCTCCGGGACTGCAACGAGTCGGACCCCTCCCTGACGGAGATCTACATCGTGGAGGGCGACTCCGCCGGCGGCTCCGCCACCCAGGGGCGGGATTCTCGGTTCCAGGCCATTCTGCCCCTGTGGGGCAAGATGCTCAACGTGGAGAAGGCCCGGGAGGACAAGGTCATTGGCAACGACAAGCTCCAGCCCGTGATCACCGCCCTGGGGGCGGGAATCGGGGAGGACTTCGATTTAAACAAGCTGCGTTACCACAAGGTGGTCATTATGGCGGACGCCGATGTGGACGGCAGCCACATTCGGACCCTGCTTCTGACCTTCTTCTTCCGGTTCATGCGGCCCCTGATCGAAAACGGCTACGTCTACGCCGCCATGCCGCCCCTATTCAAACTGGTCCGGGGCAAGACCACCAGATACGCCTTCTCCGAGCCGGAGCGGGATAAAATTTCCGCCGAGCTCCGGGGAGACAACGCCAACGCCAAGGTGGACATCAGCCGAAATAAGGGCCTGGGCGAGATGGACCCCCACGAGCTGTGGGAGACCACCATGGACCCGGAGAGAAGGACCCTAAAGCGGATCACCCTGGACGACGCCAGCCGGGCCGACGAGATCTTCACCCTCCTGATGGGGGAGAAGGTGGAGCCCCGGCGGGAGTATATCGAGGTCAACGCCAGAAAAGCCCAGAATCTGGACTACTAAGGAGGTTTTCCTTTGGCACAGCATAAGAAGGACTACCGCCCGGAGGATATTCTCTACCCCGATCAGGAGATCATCACCTCCGAGCTGGTCCATGAAATGGAAAAAAGCTACCTGGAATACGCCATGTCCGTCATCGTGGGCCGGGCCCTGCCCGACGTGCGGGACGGATTGAAGCCGGTCCACCGGCGAATTCTGTACGCCATGTACGAGGACAATCTGACCTCGGACAAACCCTTCCGAAAATCTGCCACCTGCGTGGGCGACGTGCTGGGCCGGTACCATCCCCACGGGGACGCCTCGGTCTATGACGCCCTGGTCCGCCTGGCCCAGGACTTCTCCATGCGCTATATGCTGGTGGACGGCCACGGCAACTTCGGCTCTGTGGACGGCGACCCCCCCGCGGCCTACCGGTACACCGAGGCCCGGATGTCCAAGATTGCCAACGAAATGCTCCGGGACATCGAAAAGGAGACGGTGGACTGGGACCCCAACTTCGACGAGACCCGGAAAGAGCCCAAGGTGCTGCCCAGTAGGTTCCCCAATCTGCTGGTTAACGGCTCCTCGGGCATTGCCGTGGGCATGGCCACCAACATTCCGCCCCATAATCTGACGGAGACCATCAACGCCTGCCTGCATATTTTGAATGACCCGGAGATCACCCTGGCGGATCTGATGGAGGACATCACCGGCCCGGACTTCCCCACCAAGGGCATCATTCTGGGCCGGGCCGGCATCCGGGCGGCCTACGCCACCGGCAAGGGCCGCCTGACCCTCCGGGCCCGGACCCATTTTGAGGAGTTCGGCCAAAACCGGACCCGGATCATCGTCACGGAGATTCCCTACCAGGTCAACAAGCGGATGATGATCAAAAACATGGCCGACCAGGTCAACGACAAGCGCCTGGAGGGCATTTCCGACATCCGGGACGAGTCCGACCGCACCGGCATGCGGGTGGTCATCGAGCTGAAGCGGGAGGCCAATCCCCAGGTGGTTTTGAACCGCCTCTTTGCCCAGACCCAGCTGCAAACCACCTTCGCCATCAATATGCTGGCCCTGGTGAAAAATCAGACCCAGCCCAAAATTCTGACCCTGCGGGAGATGCTGGACGAGTATCTGGCCTTCCAGGAGGATGTGATCGTCCGCAGGACACGCTACGACCTGAAAAAGGCCCAGGAGCGGGCGCATCTGTTGGAGGGCCTGCTCATCGCCCAGGACAACATCGACGAGGTCATCCACATCATCCGCAACAGCTACGACAACGCCAGGGAAAATCTGATGGCCCGGTTTGGGCTGTCGGAAATTCAGGCCCAGGCCATTTTGGACATGCAGCTTAAGCGGCTCCAGGGCCTGGACCGGGAGAAGCTGGAGGCGGAGTACAAGGAGATCGAGGAGAAGATCGCCTACTACCAGCGGGTTCTCCAGGACCCGGAGCTGGTCAAGGACATTCTCCGGGAGGAGCTCACCGCCCTGCGGGACAAGTACGGCGACGGCCGCCTGACGGAGATCCAGGACGTGGAGGGCGAGCTGGACGTGGAGGACCTGATCCAGGAGGAGAGCTGCGTCTTCACCATTTCCCACCAGGGCTACGTCAAGCGGATGCCCGTGGACGTGTACCGCACCCAGGGCCGGGGCGGCCGGGGGATCAACGGGCAGAATCTCAAGGAGGAGGACTACGTCAAGACCCTGACGGTGGCCTCCACCCATGACCATATGCTCTTCTTCACCGACCGGGGCCGGGTCCACCACCGGAAGGGCTATCAGATTCCCGAGGCGGGCCGCACCGCCCGGGGCACCGCCATGGTCAACATCCTGCCCCTGGAGCAGGGGGAGACGGTGACGGCCATGGTCATCACCCGGGAGTTCCATGAAAACGAATACCTGATCATGGCCACCCGGAACGGAACGGTGAAGCGGATCCCCTTCATTGCCCTGTCCACCAACCGTAAGACGGGCATCCGGGCCCTCACCCTGGAGGAGGGGGACCATCTGATCAACGTCCTGCGCACGGATGGAGACGATAACATCCTCCTTGCCACCGCCAACGGCATGGCCATTTGCTTCAACGAGAACGACGTGCGGCCCATGGGCCGGGACGCCGGCGGCGTGAAGGGCATCGCCCTGGAGGAGGGGGACTATGTGGTGGGCGCTGAGAAGGCGGTTCCCGGCCGGACGCTGCTCACCGTCACGGAAAAGGGCTACGGCAAGCGCACCGAGCTGAATGAATACCTCCGCACCGGCCCCAACGGGGAGAAGACCCCCCAGAACCGGGGCGGCAAGGGCCTGAAAAACTACAATATCACTGCCAAGACCGGCCTGGTGGCCGGCTGCCGGGTGGTGGAGGACACCGACGATGTGATGCTCATTGAGTCCGGCGGCGTGATTATCCGGATTCCCGCCAGGGACATCAATATTTACAAGCGGGACGTCCAGGGCGTCATTGTCATGCGCATTGAAGGAGAAAGCAAGCTGGTGGCCATCGAGCGGGTGGCCCAGGAGGAATCGGCGGAATGAAGACCGTGACCCTCTACACCGACGGGGCCTGCTCCGGAAACCCGGGCCCCGGCGGCTGGGGCGCCATCCTGGAGTACGGCCCCCACAGCGTGGAGCTCTCCGGCGGGGAGAACAGCACCACCAACAACCGCATGGAGCTGACGGCGGTAATCCGGGGCCTGGAACGGCTCAAGGAGCCCTGCCGGGTGGAGCTGTATTCGGACAGTAAGTACGTTCTGGACGCCCTGGAAAAGGGCTGGGCGGTCTCCTGGCAGCGGCGGGGCTGGATCAAGTCCGACAAAAAGCCCGCCCTGAACCCGGACCTGTGGGAGCGGCTGCTGGAGCTGGCGAAGATCCATGAGCTAAAGTGCCACTGGGTTAAGGGCCACGCCGACAACCCCAAAAACAACCGCTGCGACGCCCTGGCGGTGGCGGAGTGGAAGAAGCAAAAGGGGGAGTAAATGTGTTTTACCCCATTGGCGGCGATATGTCCGTGCGGGAGAGCGCGGTGGTGGCAGTTTTTGACCTGGACAACGCCAGCACCTCCAAGCGCACCCGGGAATTTCTGACCCGGGCGGAGCAGGAGGGCCAGGTGGTCCCCTGCGACGAGCTGCCGAAGAGCTTCCTGCTCACCGAGGAATTTGGTTTGGACCGGGTGTACCTCTCCGGGCTTACCTATCAGACCCTGGAAAAACGAATGAAATAAAAAAGCTCCTGGCCACTTGAAAACAGCGGCCAGGCCTTTTAATATTGGACTCGGGCGGCGAAGACCCGCTCCGGATGCCCGTCCAGGGCTTCCCGGTGGGCGTCCACCTGGAGCAGGCCCTCCGGGCTCAGCTCCCAGCTCAGGTCCAGCGTCTGCCCCTCCCGGGCCTCCGCCAGATAGCACACCGTGAACTCCTTCGCCGGGTGGTTTTGATGGAAGGCGCTGGGCAGGAGGTCGTCCATCCAGTCTAAGTACCGGGTGTTGTTCATGTGTCCGTTCCGGTCCAGGTCGGTGAAGCACACCTTCCGCTGGAAGTGGCTTCCCAGGGGCCGGGGGATCAGGGACCCCGGCGGCGGCAGCTCCCCGCCCAGGGTGGCGCCCCGGACCGTGATGCCGCTCTTCCCCGGCAGGATCATGGCCCGGGTGTCCAGATCCATCAGCACCCACAGCCCAATGGCCCGGAACAGCTCCCGGCCCGC
>CANRHF010000069.1 GCA_947630345.1 uncultured Oscillospiraceae bacterium
AGTACAATTCCATCCGGGAACGCGGATGGAATTGTACTCCGCGCCGGCCTTCTCCGTGTTGGTGGAATAGGCGGGGACGAAGTTCCCGTCGTCGTCCAGCTGGGCGGCGCCGGTATTGTCCACCTTATACCAGAGGTTGGCGTTGTTGTTGATCTCGCCGATATCGACAGGGTCCACATAGGGGTAAATCACCTGGATGCCGGTTTCGTTCTGCCAATCCTGAATCCGCTGGAACTCTTTGTAATCGAAGTTCCGATAGACCACGCCCAGGGCGTAGTACATATTGACTTCGATATCATAGGTATACCGGGTGACCATCTTGCCACGGTACTTCACCTGGGTCTCATGGGTGCCGGTGATGCCCAGGACCGGGTCATAGCCGGTCTCCGTGGCGATACCCTTCCAGAAGTTCATGGCGGTGTCGTTCTGGCTGTCCATGACCCGGGCGCCGTCCAGGAAGCCCAGCTTCAGCTCGGCCACCTCGGGAACAAACGCCGGGTAATTGACGTACATCCGCTCCTTGTCCGTGATCTTATAGGGGGAGAGAATCGGGGCGATAAAGGCGTAGAGAATCAGGAACAGCAGAATGTAGGACGCGATCACGGAGGATTTGTTCTTGCTGAACCGGATCATGGCGTCTGCAAAGTATCCCCGGGCCTTGGTCTCCAGGGCCTTGTCCCGCAGCTTCTTGTCCTCTTGGACAAACGCGAATTTTTCCGCGGGGATGCGCTCGTAATTTTCGTTGCTCATTTTTTCGACCCCACTCTGATACGAGGATCGATAAAGCCGTAGCTGATATCGACCACAAGGCTGGCCGCCAGACCGATGGCGGTGTAGAAGCAGGTGGACAGCATGAAGATGTTGTAGTCCTGCGCCGTGATGGCGTTCAGGGTCAGGCCGCCCACGCCGGGGATGGCGAAGATGCCCTCGATGATGAGGGAGCCGCCCAGGATGCCGATAAACTCGCCGAAGATCCCGGGGACCACCACCACGAAGCAGTTGCGCAGGGCGTGGCGGACGGTGGCCTGGGCCTTGGTCAGGCCCTTGGTCCGGGCCAGGAGCATGAACTCACTGGTTAAGACCTCGGTCAGCTCGGCACGGGTGGTCCGGGTAAAGCCCGCGATCACGCCGAAGGAAAGGCTGAGGACCGGGGGGATCATGGACCGGAACATCTCCCAGGTGAAGTAGTTGGACCCGGCCGCCATCAGGAACGGGAACCACTGCAGGCGGAAACAGAAAATGTACTGGATCAGGAACGCGTACACAAAGGACGGCACCGAAATGACGATCATGGTCGCCGTGGACAAAAAGTAGTCGACCCAAGTGTTCTTGTACAGCGCGGCGAAAATGCCCAGGGCAATGCCCACGGGAATGCTCCAGATGATCGAATAGAGATTGACGATCATGGTCGCCGGCAGCTTCTGTACGAAAATGCTCCAGACGTCCTGCCCATAGTACAGCATCTCGGACAAGCCCCAGTTGAACTTGGTGAAGATGTTCTTCAGGAACAGCCAGAACTGCGTTAGGTAGGGCTCATTGTAGCCCGCGGCCTCCCGCTGGAGCCGAATGACCTCCGTATGGGGGTCGCCGGCAGGAAGCGGCGCCAGGGGCAGCATGCGGATCAGGACAAAGCACATGAGGGTGATGATAAAAAACACCAAAATCATGTAGCATATCCTTTGCAGGGCGTATTTGAACATTAGCATTCCCTCCATTTCATTTGGTTCTCATACGCTCCGCCCATGGCTGTGCGGAGCAAATGAGGACCCACGAATGTTTTCTGATAAAATGAAGCGGCGGGGGAGCGAAGCCGCACCCCCGCCGTCGTTATTCGCTAAGAGGAGTTAAGAGTTTTCGCGCTTTGGATTAGTACTGCAGCACGCCGCCCTGAGAGGCAACATAGTCAGCCCACTCGGACTCGCTGTAGTTGTACTTGTAGTACCGGATGCCGCCGCGGCCCATGAAGGGATCGTACTCATCGACAACCCAGAAGCCCTGCTGCGTGTACAGGCTCATGCCGCCGTCCAGGAGGACAGGATAGCAGTTGCCGGACTCCAGCATGGCCTGCTCGATGTTGGCCAGGATCTGGACACGGTTGTCGATGGAGGTCTGGCCGTCGCCGAAGTTGTAGGTACCGGTCTCCTCACCGGTCTCGGGATCGGTAAGGGTGATGACCTGGCCGTTCAGCGCCTGGGCCCACTGACGCAGGCTCATGGTGATCTCCTGGCCGTCGATGGTCCAGGTCTCCATGGCGTCCTCGCCGGTGAACCAGTTGCCCCAGTAGACTTCGCCGGGACCGTCGGTCCAAACCAGCGCGAAGTTGTAAGGATCGTAGGTGTTGCCGTTCCAGCCGGCCAGCTGGGTATCATAGGTGCCGTCCTCGATACGGTCGGACCAAGCGTTGCCCACAGGCGCGGACTTCACGATAACGACCTTGCCCTCGAAGGGGGTGCCCTCAGTGGCCTTGGCCAGGGACTCGTTGAGGAAGTCGATGGTCTTGGTCATGAAGTCGTTGTCCTGGGAAATGGCGTAGGTGATGGTAACGGTCTGATCGGACTTGCCGTCGCCGTCTTCATCGGTGATGTAGCCGGCTTCCATGGAATCCTGGAAGGCCTGGGTGTAGAGCTCCTTGGCGGTCTCGGGATCGTAACCGGTGATGGAATCCACAGCGGCGTCCAGATCGCCGTTGAACTTGTCGAGGTCAACCTTGTAGTAGTTGATCAGGGCCATCTTGGCCTGGTCGGTGTCACGGTACAGGGTGCCGGTCTCGGGGTCAACCACATACAGGGTGCCCAGCATGCCGTAAGCGCCGGTACGGGCGGGGGAGATGGTGGCAGCCATCAGATCACGGTCGATGGACACGCCAATAGCTTCCCGGAAGGCGGGAACCAGCATGGTCTGCAGGTCGGTAGTGGTCTTGTCGAAGTCGCCGGCATTCTCACGCTGATTGATGGCGGACTCATAGCCGTTCATCAGGAGCATGAAGGAGGCCTGACCGGGGGTAGCGAGGGTGTACTCGCTGGAGCGGTACTGATCGAAGTCCTCAGCCCCGAGGCCGTAGGCCATCAGCTGGCCGGCGAGGAACATTTCCTTCCGGGTGGCGGCTTCCTTGACGTACTGGACGTCGATCTCGTCGGTCATGTAGGGATCATAGGTCTGGCCGTCTTCGGGGTCCACATACTTGTAGGCATCGTAGTTCCAGCCGTACCAGTTCTCGTTCTTCACGAAGTGCATGGACTTATCCAGCTGATAGTCGCTGACCTTGTAGGGGCCGTAGGAAGGAGAGGTGGAGGCATTGGTGCAATAGGTGGTGGACCACATGGAGCCGCTGGCAGTCTCGTTCTCAACCAGCAGAGACTCGTACAGGTCGGGCTTTACCAGGTTGACGCCAATGTTGGTCAGCAGGTTGAACTCGGTGCCGATGGGCTGCTCGTAAACGAAGGTCAGCTCGTTCTCGCCGGAGATGAACAGGCCCACGTTGTCGAAGGAGTAGCCTTCCTCATAGGGCATATAAGTGGTGCCGGCATATTTGTTGGTGTATCCGGTGGGATCCTGGGAGCCGTAGTAGCCCTCGGGTCCGATGTAGTTGTCCCACAGGTACTTGGCGGAGACGTAGTCCTCGTCTTCACCCTCGGCAACGGCGGGGTCACGGACCATGGTGTCGTCGGTAATGGGGGCCTGGTCACGGCCGTCGGCAGCGGTAACGCTCCAGAAGGACCGCATAGCCAGATAGACTTCATCATCGGTATGACCGGCGGCGATGAACTCCTCGTAGGTGGTGCCCATGTCGTTGAAGGACTGGAAGACGGGCTGGCCGGAGAGGGCGTAGGCCTTGGAGTTGGCGATGACGAAGGAGCCGGAGTAAGCGTCGCTGGCGCGGTAGTTCAGCAGCTCGGGCCGGAGCAGCAGCTCATAGGAGTCCAGGAAGGTCTGCGCGGTGATGGGCGTGCCGTCATCCCACGTCAGATCGTCACGGAGCTTCACGGAGAAAGCGTAGTCCTCGGTGGCGTCCTCGGGAATGCCAAACTCGGGATGCTCAGCCTTGACCTGCTCGGTCACATCCACGGGGAAGTCGGCCGCCATGGCGGGGACAAAGACAAAGCCCTCATAGGGGTCCTTGCCATCCAGGGGATGCAGCTCATCGTTGTACATCATGGTGTACAGGCCGTCGACGATACCGTAGTCGATGGGCAGAGCATCGTCAGAAGTCTTGTAGGTGAACATGTTCCAGTTGGTGGGCATCTGGGAAACCGCGTCCTTATAAATATAGACCGGCTTTTCCGCGGGCGCCTGGGTGCCCTGAGTACCCTCGGGGGGGTTGGTGCCTTCCGTGCCGCTGCCGGTGGGTTCCGTGGTGCCCTGAGGGCCGCAGCCCGCCAGAACGGCCAGAACCATCACAACAGCCAAAAGCAGTGCGAGTGTCTTTTTCATCTGATTACCTCCTTAAAATTTCCTATGCTTGTCGTGCTTGAGGACGCAAGCGCGCAACATAGCTTGGCAATGACACCGGCCGAAGACATTACGGCTCCGGTGTGCGCCTATTTTAACACAACTGTTTTCCATTTTTCAAGAGTTTATTAAGAAGTTTTGAAAAAAACCGCTAATTGGCCAAAATAACCCCCAATCCCTTTTTCCTTGTTGTGAAATATACCGAGGGGCAAAACACACTTTTTTTAATGTGTCCGTGCCTGAAGGACACATACAAAATCCCGCCGCCAGGGGAAACAGCGTTTTCTCCCTTGGCGGCGGCGAAATATTCCGTTGGGCCCGGTTTTTGCCGGGGGAAAAGATGTCCTTTTCCCGGCTTTACCTGTTTTTCCCCAGGAAGAACAGGGCCAGGGTGCCGGGGCCGGAATGGGAGCCGATCACCGCCCCCACATAGCCGATCACCACGTTTTTGGCCCCCAGCTGCTCCCGGGCCAGGCCGGCCAGGTACTCCGCGTCCTCCCGGCAGTCCCCGTGGCAGATGAACACCGTCTCGTTCTCCCCGGGCAGGGCCAGCTCCTTGGCCTTGGCCGCCAGGGCCTGGATGGAGGCCTTCCGGCCCCGGGCTTTGGACATATTGATCAGATGCCCCTCGTTATCCACATGGAGCACCGGCTTGATTTGCAGCATGGTGCCAAGCAGCGCCGTGGCGGCGCTGACCCGGCCGCCCCGCTTCAGGTACATCAGATCGTCCACGGTGAACCAGTGGCACAGGTGGAATTTTTCCCGCTCCACCCAGTCCGCCAGCTCGTCTAAGGAAAGGCCCTGGTCCCGCTTCTTGCAGGCGTACCACACCAGCAGCCCCTCGCCTAGCGAGGCGCACAGGCTGTCCACCACCCGGATCTTCCGGTCGGGGTATTTTTCGGCCAGCTCGTTTTTCGCCAGCTCCGCCGCCTGGTAGGTGGTGCTAAGCCCTGAGGAAAAGGCGATCACCAGCAGATCCCGGCCCGCCGCCAGGGACGGCTCCATGGCCGCGGCCCACCGCTGGGGATTGACGGCGGCGGTGCTGGCCTCCTCCCCCGCCCGCAGGGCGTCGAAGAAGGTCTTGAGTTTATCATTATTATAATCCTCAAATTCCTGCCCCCGGAACCGCACCGTCAGGGGCAGCACCTGGATCCCCAGCTCCCCGTGAAGCTCCTCCGGCAGGTCGCTGGCCGAATCGGTGAGAATATCGAAATTCGTCATATTTGATCCCCTCCAAATAATACTTTACATTCGCCCCGGGGCTGCGTATAATAGAAGGTAATACCCGGCTGCGCTATGAAAATCATACTATTTTTCCCGGCGAATGTCACCCTTTGATTGGTAGAATCGGGGGATTCTCCTCGCCGGAGAGTAGAATCGGGGCCTCTACCCCTAGTAGAAGCCTTTACCGTCTTCCTCTGTCCGCCAAGGGCGGACGAACGAGAAAAGGAGTCTTTATGCCTGATCTTTTTCTTCGCCTGTTCACCGACCCCAAGGACCGGTCCAAAGTGGGCGCCTTCGCCGGGATCTTCGGGATCGTCTGCAATCTGCTGCTGTCCTGCGGAAAAATCGCGGTGGGGCTGCTCTCTGGCTCCATCGCCGCTACCGCCGATGGGCTGAACAACTTTTCCGACGCCGCCAGCTCCGTGGTGACCCTGCTGGGGTTCCGCCTGGCGGAAAAGCCCGCCGACGGGGACCATCCCTACGGCCACGCCCGGTACGAGTATCTGGCGGGGCTGGCGGTGGCCGCCATGATGGTGGTCATCGGCTTTGAGCTGGGCCGCACCTCCGTGGGCAAGCTCCTTCACCCGGCGCAGGTGGTGCTGACGCTGCCCATGGCCGCGGCGCTGGGGCTGTCCATCCTGGTCAAGTGCTTCATGGCCTGGAAATACCGGCGCTGGGGGAAATTCATTCAGTCCCCCGTCCTGGAGACCGCCGCCGCCGACAGCCGGTCCGACGCCGCCGCCACCGGGGCGGTGCTGCTCTCCGGCGTGGTGGAGACCACCCTGGACTGGCGGATCGACGGGTTTGTGGGTCTGCTGGCGGCGGGGTATGTGCTGTGGAGCGGGGTCCGGATGGCCAAAAAGATCATCAGTCCCCTCCTGGGGGAGGCCGCCGACCCGGAGCTGCGGCAGCGGATCGCGGATCTGGCTCAGGGGGAGCCTCTGGTGCTGGGGTGCCACGATCTGCTGGTCCACGACTACGGCCCCGGCCGCCGGTTCGCCAGCCTCCATGTGGAGATGGACCGGCGGGAGGACCCCCTCCGGTGCCACGAGGTGATCGACGCCCTGGAACGCCGGTGCCTGGAGGAGCTGGGGGTGCATCTGGTGATCCACTACGACCCCATCATTCGGGACGACCCGGCCCTGGCCGGTCTCCGGGAGCGGGCCAAGGAGGCGCTGGAAAGCTACGATCCCCGGCTGACCCTCCACGATCTGCGGCCCAGCGGAGAGACCCTGCGCTTCGACGTGTCCCTGCCCGACGGGGTGCCGGCGCGGGCGGTGGAGACGGCGCTGGAAAAGGCGCTGCCGGAATACCGGCTGGAGGTCACTTACGATCCAGTTTCCGGAGCAGGGAATGGCTCCCCAACAGCAGGCACGCCCACAAAAACAGACTGATGATCCAGATCTGCCCGCAGACCATGGGGGCGGACACCAGGATCAGCAATCCGTAGAGCAGATCCCCCAGCCAGTCGGGCATTTTCACCGTGAGAAAATTGAGGATCAGGATGGCCAGGGTGGCCCCCAGAGAGAGGACGGACAGCAGCCGCACCAGCCGGAGGGTCTTCCGGTCCTCCTCCCGGTAGCCCAGGACGCACAGGGCTCCTCCGGGAACAAAAAAGAGGATCGCCAGGCAGGTTAACAGCCCCGGCGCGCCGGGGTCTTGTATAAATCCCAGGCCGGCGCAGAGAATAAACAGACCGCCCCAGGCAAGCAGCAGGGCGCGCTTGGTCTTTTTGGTCATGGAAACGCTCCTTCATTGGTTTTCTTCATTATACACCTTCTGGAAAAAAATACAAGAGGTGGGAAATCCCCTTTCCTGTCAAAAAAAGGCTGGACAGTGGAGCAAAAACCTGCTATAATGGTTAAATCAAACAGGTTAAGGGAGCTGATTTCCCATGAAATGTCCATTTTGCGGCGATCAGGAGAGTAAGGTCGTGGATTCCCGCCATTCAGAGGACGGGGTAAGTATTCGCCGGCGGCGGGAG
This sequence comes from uncultured Oscillospiraceae bacterium, assembly GCA_947630345.1. Classification (GTDB taxonomy): domain Bacteria; phylum Bacillota; class Clostridia; order Oscillospirales; family Oscillospiraceae; genus Faecousia. The sequence continues at coordinate 7,658 of CANRHF010000069.1, forward strand.
TGCCTGTCCTGCCAGCGGCGGTTCACCACCTATGAGATCGTGGAGAGCCTGCCCATCATCGTGGTGAAGCGCAACGGCTCCCGGCAGAACTTCGACCGGAACAAGATCCTCAACTCCATGATCCGGGCCTTTGACAAGCGGAAGGTGGAGACCGCGGAGCTGGACCGGATCACCACCGAGATCGAGCAGACCATTCAGAACACCCTGGAGCGGGAGGTCAGCACGGACACCATCGGCCAGATGGTCCTGGCCCGGCTGAAGCCCCTGGACGAGGTGGCCTACATCCGCTTCGCATCGGTGTACCGCCGGTTCCAGGATGTGAACAGCTTTATTCACGAAATCAACAAATTCCTGGAGGAAAAGTAGCTTTTCCCCAGACGCCCGCCGGGGCCGTCCTTTGTACCGCCGGCCGGCAGCAGAAAGGAGCGCATATGGACGCGTTAAAGGATCTTCTGGAAGGTTTTGACCTGGCCGCCCTGCTTCCCCAGCTGGACACCATGCTGGGCAAGGTGGAGCTGCTGACCCGGATCGCCGTGATGGTGGGGCCGGTGGTGCTGCTGGGGATGGGCCTGTTCTATTTCCTGGCGGCCCCCAAGGAGGCCAACCACTCCCTGGGCTACCGGTTCTACTGGGGCATGAGCAGCGTGGAGGCCTGGCAGTTTACCCAGCGGTTGGCCGGCGCGGTGTGGGCCGTGCTGGGGCTGGTGCTGACTGTCGTCATGGCGCTGCTGTGCGCCCGGTTCCGGGGCATGGAGGCCATGGATATGGTCTGGTTCGCCCTGCGGCTGGTGCTGTGGGAGCTGGGCCTGGTAGCGGTGAGCTGCCTCGCCATCGACATCACGGTGCTGGTGTTCTTCGACCGGAAGGGCAGCCGCCGCTTTACTACGGGCCGCGCCCGGCAGTAAAACGATCGTCCCGGCAATCCCTGAACATATTATATTTAAAGGAGAGAAAACCATGAAACGCCTGCTGTCCTTCCTGCTGGCCGCGGCCATGCTCCTGACCCTGGCCGCCTGTTCCCCCGCCACCCTCAAGGGCGCGGGGTCCGGCGCCACCTCCAGCAAGCCCCCGGAGACCACCGCCGCCCCCTCCACCCAGGAGCCTACGGACTCCCCGACGGAAGCGCCGACGGAAGCCCCCACCGAGGCCCCTACCACAGAGGCCACCGAAGCTCCGGCCGGCCCCTCTCTGCTGGGCCGCTATGACGAGGATGCCCATGTCTATTACAGCGAGATGCTCTCCGCCCAGCTTTCCCTGGACAGCGACTGGACGGTTTTCGGAGCCGAGGAACTGGCGGAGCTGAACGGCGTGGCGGCGGAGCTGATCACCGAGGAGGGCCTGGCGGAGAAGTTTCAGTCCAGCGGCGCCGCCATGGTGGTCTTCTGCGCGGCGGACGCTCTGGGCGATTCCGTGGTCCTGACCTATGAAAAGCTCAGCGCCATCAATACCCTGAGCTTGAGCGAGGACGCCTATACCTCCATCGCTTCTACCCAGCTGAAGGAGCAGCTCACCGAGCAGGGGCTGGAGGACGTGGAGGTGGAGACCACCACCTTCGACTTTACCGGAAAGGCCAGCGCCGGCGTCCGGTCCAGCGGCGTCATCAGCGGCGTACCCATCCGGCAGGGGATGGTCTGCGTCAAGGTAGGCAGCTACATGGTCGTGGTCGCCGTCACCGTTATGCGGGAGGATCTGGAGATCCAGGATCTTCTGGACCTGTTCACCCCCTGGGAAGGGTAAGCCGAAAAAAACGTTTTTCCCTGCCGGGTCTCCCCCGGCAGGGTCTTTTTAGGCTCTATGCCCTGATTTGGGCAGGGGAAACTTCTTGAAAAGGGAAAAGGCTCCATGGCAAAATGCCATAGAGCCTTTCCGGTTGCTCGTCAAAGGAGCGGGGCTTGCGTCAAAGGATTAGCCCAGCTCGGCGAAGTACTTGATGGTGCGGACCATCTGGCTGGTGTAGGAGTTCTCGTTGTCGTACCAAGACACGACCTGGACCTGGCTGGTGCCGTTGGGCAGGTTGATGACCATGGTCTGGGTGGCGTCGAACAGGGAGCCGTA
>CANRHF010000070.1 GCA_947630345.1 uncultured Oscillospiraceae bacterium
CCAGCCTCTTTTCCGCCAACTGGAACGAGATCGGCACCTACCTTCAAAATTCCAACCGGGCGGTGGTGTGGGACATTCCCAACAAGCTGCTGCTGGCCCAGGGCCTGGAGGACCGCACGCCGGAGGAAAAGGAGGAGACCTACTGGGAGCTGGCAAAATACGAGCATCAGCGGTGGAACACCTTCCAGTACACCCACGGCTGGGCACAGCTGCCCCTCCGGGAACTGACCGAGGAGGAGATCCGGGGCTGCGTCACCAAGCGGGCGGCCCAGAAGCGCCATGCCTGCCTGGTGCCCTGGGACGAGCTGGATTCGCTGCCCCAGGCCCGGCCCGGCCTGCTCAAATACTATGACTATGCCAATGTACTCCGGCTGTTCCAACCGGAGCAGGCGGAATAACCGAAGAAATGGCCGTCTGCCGGATCCCGGCAGACGGCCAAATTATGTGTTCCGGCGGCGTCAGCCGTCGATAAAGTAGGCGATCCGCTCCGCCTCCGTGAGGGTCCGCCCGTCCAGCAGCGCCTGCCCCTTCGCCACCAACTCGTCCAAGGTGTACATGGGGTAGATTCGGAAGGCGGTATCTTCGATGAGCTGGGTGACGCTCCCAGACCCGTAGCTGTTGTAGAAGCAGAGGATCTCCGAGCCGGAGGGGCTGACGCAGGCGTAATCCACCGCCAGCCGCCGGGCAATCCGCCCGTCGGCGCTGAAATCATACACCCGGGGGTACCGGGTGCCCACCAGGAAGCAGCCGTCGCCCAGCGCCAGACCATAGCCGCTAAATAGATCGTCGTTGGGGTCCTCCATCACCACGACTTGGTTTTCCAGATCCCAGGTGGTCAGATGCCCCCCGTCGCCGTACACCAGCAAAATGCGGTCATTGAGAAACAAACTATACCCGCAGGACCGGCAGGCGATTGCCACCGTCTGGGCCGGGGCCCCGGCGGCGAGGTCCAAGATCGTGATTCCTTCGTCAGTCCAGACGGCCAATTTTCCGCCGTCAGGGGAGAAGGCCAGCGACCCGGCGTAGCTGTAGTCATCGGAGGCGGTCCAATCCCCTTCAAGCGGGACCCAGGCCCACCGCTCCAGATCCAATAGCTTCAGCGCCCCACCGGTGATGAGGGCCAGATACTTCCCATCCGGGCTGATGGCCTGGGCGGTCGTCCGGCCTTCCAGGGGAAGGGACCGCACCGATTTTCCGTCGGGGCCCAGCAGCTCCAGGGTGGACGGCGTCATGTACAGGATGTTGCTTCCCACGGTCCCCGGCAGCGTTCCATTCTCGGGAAGCACCGCTTCCAGCACCATCTGGTTCCGCTCCAGGCTCCATCCCCGCAGGAGGAACGTCTCCTCCTCTTTCAAAAGATAGTAGCAGATCTCCCCGCCGTCCTCCCAAGGGACCACCAGCAGATCCTGCACCTGCCCGCGGGCGTCGGTGACGGCCACCGGCGTCTGCTCCAGGGGCCGGTAGAACAGCAGCCGCTGTTCGCTGATCGTGCCCTCCGGCGCCCCCTCCGGGATGGGCAGGCTCTCCAGCACGATTCGGTATTCCCAGCCGTCGCCCGCGGCGTATTCCACGTCCCGGATCTCATTCAGCTCCACCGTTCCAAGGCCGGGGTCCTCCAGCTGGTTGCTCAGGACCACCGTGCGCCGGGAGTCCTCCAGGGCCAGCAGGAACGCTCCCGTCTCCCGGTCATAGGCGGCGCTGCGCGGGACCCCCGTGACGCTGCCCATCTCCCCGATGTCCTCTGACACCGGCAGATAGACCATCAGCTTGCCGTCGCGCAGGGCCAGATACAGCCGCCCGGCGCTGTAGGGATCAACGCTGAGAATGTCGGCAGCAAAGTCCGCCGTCCGCAGAACGGTGCCGTCGCTGGGCAGGAGCAGGAGCAGCCGTCCGGCGAACTGGGCCACCAGCAGCTCCTCGGCGCTGCCGTCCGCGAATTCCCGCCGCCACAGCTGCACCGAGCAGGTGGGCGTGGCCTCGTCCCCCACGGGGCGGTCGATGACGGCCCGACCGGAGGTGGACCAGACCGGACTGGCTTCCCGAAAATCGTAGCAGGCGATGGCGTAGTCAAAATCGTTGTGGGTGTAGCCCGCCATGCCGGTGTCCGTCGTGAATACACAGAGCCGGTCGTCAGATAGGAAGGTCAGCGCCGCCACTTCGGTATATTCCACCGCCACTGTGCGGCAGCCGCCGGAAAAATCCGCCAGCATCAGCAAGGCAGGCTCGTCCTCCTCCTGGCCGGTGCGGAACCAGTACTCCGCGAACCCCAGGGCCACCCGGTCCCCACTGGGGGACAGGGCCATGCGGCAGTAGTAGGCCTCCCGGGTAGGGGTCTCGCCGGTCAGGACGGCGGTAATCTCGCCGGTATCGGCAGAGAGCCGGTAGAAGGTACACTGGCCGCTGCCGGTGTGGACAAAGACCAGGCTCTGCCCGTCCGGCGCCACCGCGCTTTGGGAGGCGCCGCAGGGGTCCCCCATCAGATCGTTTTGATCCAGCCGGGTCAGCCAGACCTGTCTCTCCGACGCCAGATCCCAGCACAGGGCGCAGCTTTCCATATAGACCACGATCCGGTCCTCGCTGATAAAATCGGCGCTGAGGAACCCGGTCTGGGCGGTGCCCGGAAGGATGAGCTGGGGGGAGAGGACCGCGATCCGCGCCGCTGTCTCCATATCAAAGACATACAGCTGGCCGCTGGCGTCCGAGATCATCCACCGGGTCCCCTGGGGGCTGACCTGCTGCCAATCCCCCCGGTGGTCCATGACGCTCCCGTCCCCGTCAGTCTGGAGCATCCATTTTGCCAGAAACTCATCTGGCTGGGCGACGTGGTAGGGATAGACCGCGTTGTTGAGGGCGTACAGCGCCTCGGTCACCAGAGGCCTGGAATCATCTTCCATCCCTTCCGGCAGGGCGGCCAGGGCCACCTGCAACGCGCCGATCCGGTCCCCCTGGGCCAGCAGCTCGCCGGATTTTTCCGCCAGATAGCGGGACTGGGTGATCAACGTATTGCGATATTCCTCCTCGATCCGCTCCGCCTGCCGGGCGATCACATAGGCCCGGTTGATGGCGTAGGCCGCCACGGCGGAGACCAGCGCCAGGGCGGCGGAGAAGCCCGCGATCATCCGCCGGACCCGGCGGCGGCGCTGCCGCTGCCGCAGCTCGTCGTAGGCGCAGCCCAGCAGTGCCGCCGCCAGCCGGGGCAGCTCCTCCCGCCGGGCCTGGGCCCGCCGGAGGCGGTAGTCGCAGGAAAGGGGCTCGATCTCCCGCCGCTGGGTGCGCTCCGTCCCGTCGCCGTCTTCCACTGCCACATCCTCGTACCGGAGCAGGTCCGGGATCACGTTCTGGGGCTCCCCGTCCGCCAGCACGGTGAGGACGTGCCGGCGGTCGTGGTTTTGCAGAAACGTCTCAATCTCCCGGCGGACCCACACGGAGGAGGCGGTATTGGTGGAGCAGATGACGATCAAAAAGTCCGAGCAGCGCAGCGCCTGCCCGATATCGTCGTTCAGGTCGCTGGTGATGGGCAGCTCCTCCTTGTCCCGGAAGACCCGCTCGATCCTCTTTTTGCCGGTCTTTTTCTGGATCTCCTTGGGAACGGGATAGCGCTCCAGGCTCCGCTGGATCTCGGAGGCGATCCGAATGTCCAGCGGCGCGTGCCGGTAGGAGATAAAAGCGTTGTAATGCAGGTCCATTTTTCCCTCCGCAAGCCTGCGCGGCACAAAACATCCAGGGGGCCCGCCGCCGCGCGAACCGCGCCCCCCGCATCTTGAATGGCCTTTTTTCGCCCGTAGGACGGCCGAAAAAAACGAAAAGAAAGCATATATGGTTATTTTTAATTATACCATTCCCGCCACCCGGTGTCAATCGCTCCCGCCGCCGCGTCCTTTCGCCGACCCAAAGTACAAAATCGCCCGGGGCCGCTTGCGCGGTTCCCGGGTTGGCTATGTCCCTTCGCGATGGATTCATCGCCGAACAGAAAACATACGGGAATTTGCCCGCGGCAGAGCGGCACATGCATGTTTGATTTGTTCGGAATAGGCACACAGCTGCCTGAATCCGCTTTGTTTGCGGTGCTTGTTTCACATACATGAGCATTTGCGCCGGGGAGGGAACGAATATGATAGAAACTGCCATTTGGCGCTGCGGCTTGTTGTGCGGCGCAATCTAAATTGCGCATATTGTTATGCCCAACGGCGAGACGCCACGGTGGATATAAGCAAGGAGACGGTCTTGCACTGTCCGCTGGGGGGAATGCGCGGATCATTGAGGCCTCATGGACAGGATTTTACACAGAATGAAAGGACATTTTCTAAGATCGTCTTGTCCCTATTTGTACATACAATATGCAGCTGAATGGATGTAGACAATACAGCAGCTTGATCTGGATGTTTTCATTCTTGGGCCATTTGTATGGCAAAATTACCAAATTTTAACGTATATTTGTTGATTATATCATATAAAATATATAATTTTTGGTAAAATTGCGAATTGAATAAATTGTACGGACAATATATAATGAAAACTGAATTGAAACAGAAAGGTGGTCACCATATGAAACGAATCGCAATCATTGGCAGCAGCGGTGGAAATCTCTATATGCAGGGTGGCAATGATCCCCAGGCCCTTCTGAAAGAGATCTTTACCCAAGCCGGTTCGGCCGGAATCGAGGTAGGCTTTGTGGAGTTCATCGGAGCCAGCCGTACCATGGACAATATCCCCAAGGATGCCCCCGCTCGGATCTTCTATCTGGGAGAGGACGGCGCTGTTGTCTGCGGCGAGCAGAAACCCCTGTCGGATGTGAACGTCGATGCCCAGGCGCTGGATCAGCAGCTCGCCCGGAAGATCACCGCCGGGGAGATCGATGGACTGGTGATGATGAGCTGCGACCCCAACGGTGTCAACCAAGCCGCGCTTACCGCGGCGGCAGCGGCGAAGATCCCCTGCGTCGGCACTGGCGGCACCTCCATGGCGGCCAGCCAGAAACTGGGCTGCAACGTGATCTCCGCCTCCGGCACCACGGGCACCACCAACCGCACCCGGGCGGTGGCCTTCCTTTCGGCGCTGGCAAAGGAATGGAAAATCAAATATATGCCGGTGATCGGCTCCTCCGCCGGGGCCCGCGCGCAGGAGGGGAACGTGTGGAAGCGCATCAACTTCCGAGGCATCATGATGGCGTCCCTGCCGGGCTTCATCTCCATGGCCCTGGTTTTGGCCATCAGTAAGATTCCCGGACTGGACGGTCTCTCCGGCGTGTTTGACACCCTTGTGGAGGCCATTCCCGTGATCATCGCCGCCATTGCCGCTAAGCAGATCTCCGGCTTGGACGAGGTGGGAATTGTCAGCGGTATCGTGGCCGGCCTGATGAGCGTGGACGGCGGTCTGCTGGGCGGTTTGGCAGCCGGTATTCTGGCCGGTATCATTGCCTACTATATCGCCATCCTCTGCTTCAAGTGGAAGATCCCCGGCACCACCGCCAATATCGCCGCCGGCGGTCTCGGCGGTCTGGCTGCGGGTCTGGTCGGCATGTATGTGATCGCCCCGGTGGCCCTGTGGCTGGGCAACGGCATCAACGATCTCATTGCAGCTGCCATCGATTTCAATCCCATTCTTGCCGGCGGCCTGGCGGGCCTGCTGATCTGGCCCGCGATCATCGGCGGTGTGTACCATGCGGCAATCCTGCCCATCGTTCTGCTGGAGATGGAGGCCACTGGCTACAGCTTCCTGGGCGCCATCGATATGACCGGCCTGGTCATGGTCTCCGCCGGCATCACCCTGGCCAACGTTCTGTTCCCCCGGCAGAAGAGCGACGCCAGCGCCGCCCTCCCCGGCTGCATCATCAATTTGGGCTTCGGCACCTTCGTGGAAGCGGCATACCCGTTCATGTTCTCCAGCAAGCTGGTATTTGCCGGGGCGATCATCGCCTCCACGGTCTCCGGACTGTTTGTCGGGATGTTTGGCGTGAAGGGGACCGCCTATGTGCCCTCTTTCTCCGCGCCGTTCCTGGCCAACGAGGGCAAGGGCGTCTATTTTGCCATCTGCATGCTGGTCGCCATGGGCGTTGCCTTCGTAATCACGGTACTGGCCAATAAGCTTGAAAAGAAGAAGACTCCTGAGGCATCCGCCTAATTTATAATAAGAAAAGAGGTTTTTTCAATGATCCGCAATGATATGAAGAAGCGCATGGACCTGGCCCGGAGGAAGATCGAGCACGCCCTGGAACTGGGCGGCGGCCACACCATCCTCAGCACCGGCATTACCGGAGACGATTCCCGCCTGGCCCGCGCGGTGACGGACGTGGGTGTCAAGATGATCGAGCCCAACCATCCAGCCGTGGCCCTTGCCAGAGGCCACCGGGGCGTGGTGACCATGCACGCGGCGGAGCAGATCCGCCACGAGATCACTGTCGGACAAATGGCGGAGGTCACCCGCGGCATCCGGGCGGTCTGCCCGCCGGACACCTATATTACGGTTGGCATCCCAGGCGGCTTCACGGAGGTGGTGCCCATGCCGCTGCAGGAGTCCGATTTTGTGACCATGGCCCTTGCGGGCGCCGATGGCTTGCACACCCACAAGTCCTGCATCGAGGACCTGGAGGAGCTGGTGAAGATGGCCCATAAATATGGTCTGTTGGTTGACGCCTATATTGGCAAGGCATCGGACCTGCACACCTTCGGCCTTCCGGCGGAGACTCCGGAGGAGGTCGCCAAGACCGCCAAGCTCATGGAGGAAGTAGGCACCGACATGATCGGCCTGATGACAGGTATGAGTTATGAGGGCGTGGACGCCGGGGACATCCATCCGGAGATCAAAGAGCGCTTGGCGGCGTTGGTGGAGACCGTCCATGTTCCCACGCTGGCCGAGGGCGGCATCAACATCACAAATTTCCGTGCCTTCCAGGACACGAAAGTCAACATCCTGGTGATTGGCACCTCCATCGACAAAATGGTGGAGAAGGCCGCACAACAGGCGGTGAAGGAATTCCTGGCACTGTAAAAATCCATTGGAACGGCCGGGGGGCGCTGCCGCCCCCCGGTTCTTCCGCTTTTCCAGGCTTGCAAAAGGGTAGGTTCTCCGTTATAATACAGAAAGAAGGCTATGGCATGGGAAGCGGTGCGGAAATGTCACACGATTTTGTCTATATGCAGGTTTACAACACCCTCCGGGACCGGATCGAGAAGGGCGGCTTAGCCCCCGGTACCCGTCTGGAGACGGAGATGGAGCTGCGCAGGCAGTTCCAAGTCAGCCGAGAGACCATTCGCCGGGCACTGTCAATGCTGGAATCGGACGGTTATATCACCCGGAAGGTCTCAGCCGGGACCTTTGTCCGGGCCTCCAAGGTGCAGTACGCCTCCTCGATCTATCATGAGAGCTTTTCTGAGCAAATGCGCAAGCAGGGCAAGCGCCCCTCCTCCGAAATCAAGTCCATTGAGATTCTCAGCGAGCTGCCGCCCCACATTTCTGAGGCTCTGGAACTGGGGACTGGGGAACGGGTGTACTGCCTCAAGCGGGTGCGGCTGGCGGACGAGGTCCCCATGGCCTATGAGATCGCTTATATCCGCCAGTCGCTGTGTCCGAACCTCCAGACCTTTCTGCTGGACGACACGTCGCTATATGAGCTGTACGAAAAGCAGTACAGCCTGGACATGGGGCAGATCACCTTGAAGATCGAGGCGGTGACCGCCAATCCTGCCCTGCAGAAGCTGCTGGCACTGAAGGGCTCCATGGCGCTTTTGAAAATGACGTCTCTCATGCAGCTCACGGACGGACGGCCGTTGTACTATGTGATCAGCTACCACGTCGGAGACAAGTATGAGTTCACCGCACGGATGTCCCGCAGACCGAAAAGCCCTTGATGCACCCACCTCCGTCCTTTTTTCGGCGCCTCTCTTGCGTAAAACTGCGCCCCGCTTGCTCCGCAGGCAGGGCGCCGCTTATTTGGACCGTGCAAAATCATAGACCTCGCCCCGCACATCGTGCGGGGCGAGGTGCCCTATAAAATGGTTTGGACGCCGAAGTGGCGGAAGAGGAAGCGCTCCGCTTCCGTGTTCCACAGGCCACCGTGGGCGTCGCAGAGGTCCGCCAGGGTGCGGTAGAAGGGGTCCGTCTCCCCAAGGGCGCGGAAATCGGAAATGGCGGTCAGGGGCATATCGAACTGGGTGTAGGTCAGCTTCTTGCCCCCAGGGATGTTGGGCAGGTTCCGGGTGGCGTCGGCAATGGCGTCCAGGCCGCCCACATGGGTCACCATCACCGCCGGGCGGATTTTTCCCGCCGCCGCCAGGGCAATGCTCTCCTTCAGGTCGTCGGTATTGCCGCCGGTGGTGCCCATAATGTGGGTACTGGTGTAGTGGCAGTTATAAAGATTGATATTGGCGGAGAAGCTCTTGTCCGTGGGTCCGGCGAAGAAATTCATGCACCCGTCGAAGGCCAGCAGCCGGTCCCCCAGCTCCGCCAGGGAGCGGATGGGAGCCATGACGAACACATCGTCATACCCCGCCCCGCCGGTGAGGGCCATCAGGTGGGAGAATTGATCGGCGCAGTTGTTTGGGTTTACATAATACAGTTCCACGCCCTTTTCCGCAGCTTCCTTTTCCGGGAGCAATGCCTGGGCCCGGGCGATCCGCTGGTCGGACACGTCCGTTACCACAATCCGCCGGGGCTTCCGCGCCAGGGCCAGGGGGTACTCGATGGCGCCCAGGCCCATGGGGCCACAGCCGCCGATGATCAGCAGATTTCCCCCGGGCTTGGGACCGATGGCGTGGTCGTGATTGACCTTGTTGGTGTGGTAAAGCCCCTGGTAGCCACCCACGATACAGCTCATGGGCTCGCCCAGGGAGGCCTCGAAATAGCTCTCCCCGTCGTAGTGGAGCAGGCACCCCAGCTCCATGACCTCGTTCGGCATGATGCAGTAGGTCACCGCGCCGCCGCAGTAGCAGTAGGAGTAGCCGGGGGAGTCCAGCTTGCCCTTGTAGTTCAGGGCCGGCTGCTGGGCGAATTTTTCGCCGGGATGAAATTCGTGGGCCCACTTTTTCCCTACCTGGACGATATCGCCGGCAAACTCATGGCCGATCAGGACCGGATGGACGTCCACATCCTGGGGGCAGCGCTTGTGGGCCTTGCCCTGCTCCAGAAGCTTGTAGGTGGACATACAAATGCTGTCGCTCATCACCCGGACCAGGATCTCGTCGTCCCGGATCTCGGGCAGCTCAAATTCCTCCAGGCGGATATCATGGGCGCCGTACAGGCGCACGCCTTTTACTTTCATGGATAGCTCCTTTCCATAGCCTTGATTTGGGCCAGGATCCTTTCAGTGTCCGCCCGGCTGGCCAGCCCCAGGGAGAAAGCCGTGGCGGCGCCGGCGGCGGCCCCCAGGCGGTGGGCATGATGATAGTCCCGCCTGGCCAGCCATCCCGCCAGAAAACCGGCGGTCATGGAGTCCCCCGCGCCCACGGAGTTGACCACCTGCCCTTTGGGAGCGTAGAGGCGGTGGACCGCCCCGGTCTCGTCCAGCAGCATGGACCCGTCGCCGGAAAGCGATACCAGCACATTCCGCGCCCCCCGATCTTGCAATTCCCGGGCGCAAGACTCCAGCAGCTCGTCGCTGTCGGCCTCCCGGCGGCAGAGCTCCTCCAGCTCTTTGCGGTTGGGCTTGATCAGGAAGGGCCGGTAGGGCAGGGCGGAGAGCAGGCGCTCTCCGGTGGCGTCCACCACGCA